>PAAU01000061.1 GCA_002699445.1 Micrococcales bacterium
TTGACGTGGCTCGCAGATCATTACCGCGATTAGTATCAAGATCTGACTATGGTTCGATCCCGCCAGGAGCCGAGTCTCCACCGCGGTAGGCCAACAGCGCCACTGCGTTGTCCCACCGAGCAATTTCACAACCGTTGTCTCGACTGAATATCGCATCAACGGGATTTCCGCGCCATTCACCAACCACAGTCGCTGCTTCGGGTCCGGCGTAGATCGAGGAGCAGATGGCATCGGGCGGAACTTGTGCGAACGGATCCGCGCCCGACTCAGCAGCGAGGTCGAGAAACTCACAGGCCGATTCCGGTCTTGGGTGAGTGCCGCCAGCGGGATCGCAGGTCACTGTAAACTCTTGCTTCGCATCGCCGTCATCGATCAGGACGGTCAGCTCAGTGGTCAGGTCAGCTGACGGCAACTCTACGGATGCATCGTCAGACCCAGAACTGCAGCCAGACAGTAACAGTCCAATAAAAGCAGCGGACAACATAGCAATGAGTTTCACACCTTCATGCTAAGCCGCTGATCGCTGGAAGAACGAATAAGCCAGAGCTGTTGTGGCCTAGTCGGAATCTTCCGCCCAGGCGGGGCAGATGTCTTTGAACGAACACCAATCACATAGCCGCGAGGGTTTCGCGGGCCAGTCATCCTTTGCCAATGCACGCTCTATTGCCTGCCACAGAGCTTCAATTTTCAGTTCGGTAGCCCGTAATTCTTGCTCAGTGGGATCAATGGCCAAGCGCTCTTTGCTGCCCAGATAAAGCAACTGCAATCTGGCGGGAATTTCACCAGTGAGCCGCCACAACATTAATCCGTAAAACCGCATCTGGAAAAGCGCCTTCGCTTCCCAGCCAGCGCCTGGCGCACGACCGGTTTTGTAATCGACAACTCGTACGGCTCCGTTCGGTGCTCGATCAACCCGGTCGATGATTCCGCGCAAGACCAGCCCGGAGGGAAGTTCCACACTAATGCGTTGTTCTCGCTCCGCAGGCTCTAGTCGAGTGGGATCTTCCAGCTCGAAATAGCGGCCCAAATACTTGGTGCATTCCTGCAGAAACCCAGCAACATCAGCGTCGGTGAACTCCGGTATTTCTTGGGTAGATAGCCATTCTTTCCAAGAATCGTCGTCGCCGAAGATCAGACCGGGGAGTTCCGGAGCACGCTCGATTGTGGCTTGCCACAGATCCGGCAACAGCGCAGTTGCTGACTCCGCAGTTCGCTCCTGAGCTGGAAGGTCGAAAAGCCGCTCGAGCACTTCGTGGACCAGAGTTCCGCGAGCCGCTTCTCGTCCTGGTGGCTCAGGCAACATGTCGATAGATCGATATCGGTACAGCTGCGGGCAGGTCATGAAGTCCCCAGCCCGACTGGGCGATAGCGAGGTGACCGGCCGAGCTGCCAAGCCTGTCTTGGATTTATCGCGTTGTACTGGCTCGCCGGCTCCAACTAATTGCGACGAATCCATGACCCCACGTTATGCCCCGGCTCACAACATCTAGTCGCTGGGGTTTTTCTAAGCAGCCGGTAGCGGAGCTCACGGTCCCTGCGCAGCCTCCCTTTCAGCGATCCATGGGTGAGCGGGTGAAAATGTCGGAACCGCTACTGCCATCGGCAGCTGCACCGAGCCCCACAGTTACTGGTCCATCGGCCAGGGCCGGGGTCTCACCCTAGGATGGAGAGGTGTCTTTCTTGAATCCGGCGAGCGAAGGAGCCAGCGGCTGGCGATTCAAGTTGGGTGGTTTTCATGTTTCAGTGCCCTGGAATGCACTGATCGGTGTCGGCTTCATTGCGGTGCTGTGGTTCCCTGAGTTTGGCGAATCGGCTACCGCCATCGGTCAGATCGGTCTGGCTGTGGCATTCGGGGTACTGCTCATGCTCTCGGTGCTATTGCACGAGTTGGCACACGCGGTGGCGGCCCGATGGTTCGGCTACGACGTCACCGGTATCACGCTGTGGGCTATGGGCGGGTTTACGGTCTTCCGCACCAGTAAGCAGCACACACCGTGGCGTGAAGCCGTTATTGCAGGAGCCGGTCCCCTCACAACACTGGTCGTGGCCGGTATCGGTTGGGTCGCCGCGGGTGCAGTTAGTGAAGGTATGGCTTACGACTTGTTGTTGGCCCTGACGCAAGCCAATCTTTTAGTCGGTTTTTTCAATCTCTTACCAGGCAGTCCTCTCGACGGTGGGGCCATTGTCAAAGCGTTGGTCTGGGCAATCAGTGGGTCTGACCGGACCGGTCAGGTTGTCGCCGCTTGGACCGGACGCGTGCTCGCGGTCCTAATTGCTATCTCACCGTTCGGGCTTGCGCTAACCACCGGGACGCAGCCCTCATTGCCCTTGGTGGCGGTAGGCCTCATTCTCGCGGTGCTGCTGTGGACTGGTGCCACGCAGTCACTGCGGCAGGCCGAGTACAGCAAGCGTCTTACTTCAGCCACGGCGGTACAACTAGCACGCCCAGTGGCGTTGCTCGACAGCTCAGCTTCTGTCACAGAAGTACTGGCTCTTGCCTCGCCGGATCGACATATTGTCGTCTTAGGTGGCGATGGCGCACCGGTGGGCGTGGTCTCCCTAGCCGCTGCTGCCGCAGTACCCGATGCGGCTCGGTCCGCCACCTCGGCGTCCACCGTGTGCACCACAGTAGGTTCGCTGCCACAAGTCGCCCCCGATGACACGGCGCTCGACGTATTAGAGGCAGCCGAAACTGCCAACGCTCGATATATCGCGGTCGCCGACCACAGCGATCCAGATAAGCCAGCTTTACTTGGATTAATAGACGCAAACCAAGTCTTCGTATCGGAGGGGCCATGACGGAGGACTTCCATACAGGTGATCTCGTCCAGCTAACTGATACGCGAGGTCGACACCACACCATCACGCTGGCTGCAGATGCCGTCTTCCACTCCCACAAGGGTGGGTTGGCTCACAACGATCTCATTGGAAATCCTGAAGGGAGCACAGTCACCTCAACTGGCGGAATGGTCTATCTAGCGCTTAGGCCAATTTTGGAGGACTACACGCTGGCGATGGGCCGTCGTGCCGCGATCGTCTACCCCAAGGATGCTTTCGCGATTATTGGTTTAGCCGGTCTGTCCCCGGGATGTCGAGTACTAGAAGCTGGCGCCGGATCCGGGGCATTGACCTGCTTCCTCCTCAACGCAGTAGGGGCTGAGGGACGAGTGCACTCGGTGGAAATCCGCCCGGAATTTGCCGAAATAGCCAAGCGAAATGTTGTGGGTTGGTTTGGCGAAGAGCCGCCAAACTGGAACCTCGAGATCGGAGATGTGTCGTCGCCTGACGTCGATGGCAGCGAGGTTGATGCAGTGGTGTTAGACATGCTTTCTCCATGGGAAAGCTTGCCAACCGTGGCAGAGCGTCTCCGGCCAGGTGGGCGTCTGATCGCTTACGTCGCCACGACCACGCAATTGTCGTACTGGGCGGAATCGCTTCGCGCGGATGCCCGATGGACGGAACCGCGCGCCACCGAGTCGATGGTGCGCACATGGCATTTAGAAGGCCTTGCAGTCCGGCCCGACCACCGCATGATTGGGCACACGGCCTTTCTGGTTTCGTGTCGACGACTAGCCCCGGGGGTGAGCCCGCCTCGCCGTCGCAGGCGGCCCGCTCCTGGAGCCTATGGACCCGACTACAAGGGGCCCCGACCACCGGATGTGCTGGCTCAGACCACTGAGCCGGCCGATTCGGATAGCGAACCGGATAGTGATCCTCAGATCAACTACCCCCAGATATAGGTCCGGAAACGCCCGAATCCCACAACTCTGAACGGAAGTGATGTCGGTCTGGACACTATTCGTGTCATCCACTGGCGAATACCTGCCAGGTAGGTAGGGTCAGGGAAAGGAGGTGGTCGTGATGTCCGAGCCAGATCCCTTCTACCAGGGTCCCAGCGATCACGGTAATGGGTCGTCAGGGCCTGCGCAGCTGCGGCGAGATCTTGCGGCCTGCAAGTCGCATAACCAACGCATGGCCAACACGCTTCGTGAGGCGCGCGAGCAGATCGTGCAACTGAAGGCTGAAGTAGATCGACTCGCCGAGCCACCCTCAGGCTTCGGTACTTTCGTGCAGCTCAACGATGACGACACCGTGGACATCATTTCCTCGGGGCGCAAGATGAGGGTAGTGACCAGCCCTGCGGTCGACATGTCCGATCTTCTGCCAGGTCAAGAAGTCATGCTCAATGACTCCATGAACATCATTGGGGTGCGTGCCTATGAACGGGCCGGTGAAGTGGTCATGTTCAAAGAGCGGTTGGATCTGGACCGAGTCCTGGTAATTGGACGCACTGATGACGAGAAGGTTGTCCGCTTGGCCGAACCCCTGCATGAAGAGAAATTGCGAGCGGGCGATTCGCTACTGCTTGACCCGAGGTCAGCGTACGTGCTGGAGAAAATTCCCAAAGCTGAGGTAGAAGAACTGGTCCTTGAAGAGATTCCAGACATTGGCTACGAAAATATCGGGGGACTAGGCGACCAGATTGAAATGATCAGGGATGCCGTGGAGTTGCCTTTCCTTCATGCTGGCCTCTTCCAAGAGCATCAACTCGCAGCCCCGAAGGGCATCCTGCTCTACGGCCCCCCTGGGTGCGGAAAGACTCTCATAGCGAAGGCAGTTGCCAGTTCCTTGGCCAAGAAGGTTTCTGAGGTTGAGGGACGGGATGATGCCCGATCCTTCTTCCTGAACATCAAGGGTCCGGAGCTTCTGAATAAATACGTGGGGGAGACGGAGCGGCATATTCGGTTGGTCTTCCAGCGTGCGCGGGAGAAAGCCAGTGAAGGTATGCCCGTGATCGTGTTCTTTGACGAAATGGATTCGCTGTTCCGCACTCGCGGCAGTGGCGTGTCCAGTGACGTCGAGAACACCATTGTCCCGCAGTTGCTGAGCGAGATCGACGGCGTCGAGGGTCTGGAACATGTGATTGTCATTGGAGCGTCTAACCGCGAAGACATGATTGACCCCGCCATTTTGCGTCCGGGGCGACTAGACGTGAAGATCAAAATCGAACGGCCAGATGCTCAATCGGCTGCAGACATTTTTGGCAAGTACCTTGTCCCAGAGTTACCGCTGCATGAAGACGACTTGGCAGCCAATGGTGGTGACCCAGCATCCACGTGTGCGGCTATGATCACCGCGGCAGTGGAACGGATGTATTCGGAAGCAGACGAGAATCGTTTCCTCGAGGTTACTTACGCCAACGGTGACAAAGAAGTCTTGTACTTCAAGGACTTCAACTCTGGCGCCATGATCGAAAACATCGTGGCGCGGGCGAAGAAAATGGCCATCAAGGATCTTCTCGATACCGGACAGCGAGGTCTGCGGGTTCAACATCTACTGGCCGCCTGTGTAGACGAGTTCCGCGAAAATGAGGATTTGCCTAATACGACCAATCCGGATGACTGGGCACGCATTTCCGGTAAGAAGGGCGAACGAATCGTCTTTATTCGCACCCTGGTGAGTGGCAAAGAAGGCGACGATGAGGGTCGGTCGATCGACACCGTAGCCAATACTGGCCAGTATCTGTAGCCACCCCTATTTGGCCGGAAAGCTGAATCGCCATGATTCGTGAGCATTCCTGTCCCTTTTGTCCGATGTCAGTCTACGGATTCAGCGCGCCTCCTTGATCTTGAACGGCTACTTTCCAATCATCGACTTGCTGCGTTGATCAGGGAGGCTGTCATGGCACAAGATTCGGATCCGGGTTCATCCGGTTCAACAGGAACGCCGAAGGCACATGCCTCGGTTCACACCGGCAGGGTTATCTACATCGCGGCCATCGCAGCTTTGGGTGGGTTCCTGTTCGGCTACGACAGCTCGGTCATCAACGGAGCAAACAAAGCAGTCTTCTACCAGTTTCAGATAACTAGCGAAACGCTACAGGGCTTCACCGTGGCCATTGCGCTGCTGGGCTCGGCCGCTGGTGCCTTCATCGGAGGCCAGCTCACAGATCGATATGGTCGGAAAAAAGTCATGGTCACGGCGGCGATTTTGTTCCTCGCAGCGGGTATCGGGCAAGCACTACCCATCGCACTCTGGGACTTTATGTTTTGGCGGTTGTTGGGTGGTTTCGCTATCGGTTTGGCTGCCGTGGTCTCGCCGATGTACATCACTGAGATCGCTCCGGCACATCTGCGCGGTAGATTGTCGTCGCTATTCCAATTGGCCATTGTGACCGGAATCTTCGCGACCCAGGTCATCAATCAGATCATCATCAATATCGTTCCGGATACCGCACCAGCCGCGGCGCCTGGTTCAGATCCGAGTCTGGAGCCGGTCTCAGCCAATAACGAGCTAGCTCTCGGGTTGGATGCCTGGCAGTGGATGTTCCTCTGCATGATTGTGCCTGCAGTTATTTTCTGGATCTTGTCGCTGACGTTGCCAGAGTCGCCTCGATATCTGGTCGGTAAGGACCGTGATGAGGAAGCTCGGGCCACTCTGGAGCAGATCTACGACGAAGATGTCACTAGCAGGCTAGAGAAGATTGAGGAATCACTGGCCGGCGAACATAAGATGCAGTTGTCCGATATTAAGGGTCGCTCATTTGGGCTTAAGCCCATTGTGTGGATCGGCATTATCCTTGCGGCCTTGCAGCAGTTAGCGGGCATCAACGCCGTCTTCTACTACTCCAATCTCATTTGGACGGCTGTCGGTTTCGCTGAGACTGAAGCGTTCTTGACGTCGACCATCATTTCCGTGGTCAACGTGATCTTCACCTTGGTTGCCATCGCGCTTATCGACAGGGTTGGGCGTCGACCACTCCTGCTGATCGGTTCAGTGGGAATGTTCGTAACGCTTGGCATTCTCACCATTGTGTTCCAGTCAGCACCCGCGTGTACCGAAGCCATCATTAACGCAGGCGGTCAAAACGGCTGCAACATAGTCGCAGATGTGGGTAATCCATTGCTGGAAGGCAGTAGCGCCACGATGGCTGTGATCATGTTGAACCTGTACGTGGCCTTTTTCGCTGCGACCTGGGGTCCCATTATTTGGGTACTACTCGGCGAAATGTTCCCGAACAAGATCCGTGCGGCCGCAATGTCTGTGGGCGTTATGGCGAACTGGTTGGCCAACTTCCTGGTCTCGGAGTTCTTCCCAACCTTGGCGAGCTTGTCATTGGGTCTGGCATACGGAATCTTCACTTCTTTCGCTCTGGTCTCATTCTTCTACGTACTCAAGTACGTCAAGGAAACAAAGGGCGTCACTCTCGAAGATATGGACACTCTGGAGAAGTCGGAGTTGTAGCGACCGCCTATTGGAGCGCGCCACCTCGAAACTATCCGGGTACGGGTTAGGCTTTCGGTATGTCAGTGCGACGCATTATGGGTATTGAGACGGAATATGGTGTCTCGGTCCCAGGTAAGCCACATGTGAACGCCATGATGGCCTCCAGTCAGGTCGTCAACGCCTACGCAGTGGAAGTGTTGGGTGACCGACAATCACGCGCACGCTGGGATTACGACGAGGAAAGTCCCCTTCGCGACGCTCGAGGCTACGACCAATCTCGTGCGGACGCTGACCCATCTCAGCTCACTGACGAGGACCTGGGACTTGCCAATGTCATTCTCACCAATGGCGCGCGGCTGTATGTCGATCATGCTCATCCGGAATATTCCACGCCAGAGGTTACCTCCCCCCGAGACGCAGTGTTATGGGACAAGGCTGGCGAGCGGGTCATGGCGAAGGCTGCCAAAATGGCGGCCGCGCTTCCGGGCGGTTTTCCACTGCAACTGTACAAAAACAACACTGACAATAAAGGTGCCTCGTATGGCACCCATGAGAACTACCTCCTCAACCGGCAGACCAGTTTCGGGGACATCGTCACGGCACTCACACCCTTTTTCGTCTCCCGTCAAGTCATAACCGGTGCGGGTCGTATCGGTATTGGACAAGACGGCGGCCGCAGTGCGTTTCAGCTATCGCAACGTGCCGATTTCTTTGAGGTTGAAGTTGGCTTGGAAACAACCATCAAACGTCCCATCATTAATACTCGAGACGAGCCGCACGCGGATCCCGAGCAGTATCGACGACTACACGTCATCGTCGGCGACGCCAATCTCTCGGAGATTGCCACCTATCTCAAGATGGGCACTACAGCGCTGGTGTTGTCCGCCCTCGAGGCCGGGGTAGTCGCCGACGGCCTTATGCCAGAACATCCGATAGCAGCCTTACATGCTGTTTCTCATGATTCGGACCTTGGCTACCGCATTGAACTGCGCGATGGTCGGAGTCTTACGGCAGTACAACTGCAATGGGAGTTCTTCGAGCAAGCCGAAAAGCACGTCAGCGAGACGATGGGACTGGAACCAGACGAGCAAACAGCTGATGTCCTGCGACGTTGGTCGGATCTGCTGACCGCACTTGAATCGGATCCGATGTCGCTGGCCGATCAGCTGGATTGGGTAGCTAAGAAGGCGCTGCTGGATGGCTACCGGCGACGGGACGGACTGGACTGGGACTCGCCGCGACTCGAACTAGTCGACCTACAGTACAGCGATGTGGACCCTGAAAGAGGCCTGGCTCAACGACTGCAGCAACGTGGACGGTTGCAGCGCATTACGACCGATGACGAGGTAGGGGCCGCTGAGTCTTATCCGCCCGAGGACACTCGAGCTTGGTTCCGAGGAGAATGTATCCGTCGCTACGGTGACGACGTGGCTGCAGCATCGTGGGACTCAGTGATATTTGATTTGGCGGATCGAGCTGCGCTGCAGCGAGTGCCCACCCTGGACCCCTTCCGCGGTACTCGCCAGCACGTCGGTGAGCTGCTGGACCGCACGGAAACCGGAGCAGACCTCGTTCGTGCGTTGGCAGCGGGCGCGTAATCACGCATCGCGTCATACTGATGGGGGATCGAAGATTCTCGAAACGCGAAATGGCCCACCTGGAGACCGTACTGGGTACTAGGGTTCTAAGGACTACATCGGGAGTGACCATGGGGACGCAGGAAAGACCGCAACGCGGTTCGAGTTCCAGTAGCGAAGAAGCTGAGGAACAGCCGCCTGCTGGCCCCAGCCCAGCGGCCACGGAACGTAAAGAAGAGCTAGACGCCGACGTCGATGAGATCTTGGATGAGATCGACGACTTGTTGGAGGAAAATGCCGAGGAGTTTGTCCGAGGTTTTGTCCAGAAGGGCGGTCAGTGAGCGTGACTGAGCCTTTTGGACTGTCTCCAGCGTTCCTTGACCGAGGTAGCTCCTCATTCGCGGAGTTCGTTCAGCGAACATATCCACAGCTGCTAGCGGCACCGGAGGGCACACCTGAGAACGACATAGCGCCCCACGGGACAACGATCGTCGCGGTGAAACACTCCGGCGGCGTGATACTGGCGGGGGATCGACGAGCCACTATGGGCAACGTCATCGCTCAGCGGGATATCGACAAGGTCTTTGATGCAGACGATCAGACCGCTATCGGTATCGCGGGCAGCGCTGGAATAGCTGTTGAACTTGTCCGGCTTTTCCAAGTGGAACTGGAACACTACGAGAAAATTGAAGGTACGCCACTATCTACTGAAGGTAAGGCGAACCGATTAGGCACCTTGCTGCGCAACAACCTCGGCTTGGCGATGCAGGGGCTGGCGGCAGTGCCGCTGCTCGCCGGCTACGACGCTGCCGAATCGCGAGGCAGAATCTTCTCTTACGACATCACCGGCGGTCGCTATGAGGAACACGACTTCTACAGCATCGGTTCGGGCTCGTACTTTGCCCGTGGGTCGTTAAAGAAGCTCCAGTCGATCGATCAGACCGAGGATCAGGGGATCCTGGTCGTGTTGCAAGCCTTGTACGACGCGGCAGATGATGATTCCGCTACCGGTGGGCCCGACGTCACTCGTCGTATCTTCCCGACTATTGCGGTTGTTGACCACGACGGGTTCCGTCGCATCGATCAAGAACGTATTGCCGAATCAGTCAATCGGATGTTGGCGGGACGAGATCGCAGACCGGACGGACCTCTGGCCCCGTTAGGGGGGGATTCCTAATGTCAATGCCGTTCTACGTCTCACCCGAACAGGTGATGAAGGACAAGGCTGACTTCGCGCGCAAGGGCATTGCCCGTGGACGCAGCGTGGTGGTTGTTGAGTATGCCGACGGCATCCTTTTTGTCGCGGAGAATCCCTCTCGGGCACTTCACAAGATTTCTGAGATTTACGACCGCATTGCTTTTGCGGCGGTTGGGAAGTACAACGAGTTTGAGAGTCTGCGAGTGGCGGGTATTCGT
The DNA here is from genome assembly GCA_002699445.1 of Micrococcales bacterium. GTDB lineage: Bacteria > Actinomycetota > Actinomycetes > S36-B12. The sequence goes on from PAAU01000061.1 coordinate 10,221, forward strand.
CTCGCAGATATGCGGGGCTTTTCCTACGACAGGTCGGACGTGACCGCCAGAGCCTTGGCCAATGCCTATGCCACCACTTTGGGCACGATTTTCACGGAGACCCAAAAGCCCTACGAAGTAGAAATCGTCGTTGCTGAAGTGGGCAAAACATCTGCTGACGATCAGCTGTATCGATTGCGGTTTGACGGGTCGGTAGCTGATGAGCGGCGATTTGTCGCTATGGGTGGCTCGAGCGACGAAATAGCCAGCCACCTCACTGAGCATTGGGAATCTGACATGGGACTGGGACAAGCACTGCATATGTGCTTGACCAGCCTCTCCGAAACGGGACATGAAGATCGAGTGTTACAGCCGGATCATTTAGAAGCCGCAATCTTGGATCGCAATCGACCCCGGCGCAAATTTCGCCGACTCGACAGTGAGCACATCGCTGAGTTACTGGATAAGGAGTAGCAGACGCTATGGACCGGCGGATCTACGGTATCGAGACCGAGTACGGAGTCACGTGCACCTTCCAGGGCCAACGGCGACTCAGCCCGGACGAGGTAGCCCGCTATCTTTTTCGCCGAGTGGTGTCGTGGGGTCGTTCCAGCAATGTGTTCCTGCGCAATGGGTCACGACTGTATCTGGATGTGGGTAGTCATCCCGAGTACGCGACGGCAGAGTGCGATGATATCGAGCAACTCGTAGCCCAAGACCGCGCCGGTGAGCGCATCCTGGAGGGACTACTCATAGATGCGGAGCGGCGGCTCCGTGAAGAAGGTATCGCCGGCGAGATTTATTTATTCAAAAACAACACTGACTCCGCTGGTAACTCCTACGGGTGTCACGAGAACTATCTCGTTGGCCGCACGGGGGAGTTCGGCCGACTGGCTGATGCGTTGTTGCCTTTTCTCATCTCACGGCAAATTGTCGTGGGGGCGGGGAAAGTGCTGCAAACGCCTCGCGGTGCGGTCTTTTGTGTGAGCCAGCGTGCTGAGCATGTCTGGGAGGGCGTATCGAGTGCTACCACCCGGTCACGTCCCATCATCAACACACGGGATGAGCCACACGCCGACGCTGAGCGCTTTCGGCGTCTGCACATCATTGTGGGTGACTCCAATATGAGCGAACCCACAACCATGCTCAAGGTAGGTGCCACCGACATCGTGCTGCGCATGTTGGAGGATGGCGGATCGATCCGCGATATGACTCTTGAAAACCCCATCAGAGCTATCCGAGAGATCAGTCATGATCCCACTGGAAAAAGCACAGTGAGATTGGCTAACGGTCGTGAAGTGTCGGCTTTGGATATCCAAGATGAATACTTCGAACGAGCTCTGGCGTTTGCGCAACGCTCGGGGCTTATCGAAGTGCCGCTCTATGCCAGAGTCCTGGATCTCTGGGAAAGGGCACTGACAGCCGTTAGTACGCAAAATCATGACCTGGTACGGGGTGAGATTGACTGGATGATCAAGTGGCAAATGATTGAGCGCTACATGGCCAAGCATTCGTTGACCTTGTCGAGCCCCCAGGTCGCTTTGCTCGATCTGGCATACCACGACATATCTCGAGATCGTGGTTTGTACTATCTGCTTGCCCGGCGTGGCCAGGCTCAGACCGTAGTTTCTGATCTGGAGGTTTTTGAGGCCAAGTCAGTTCCGCCACAGACCACTAGAGCCAAACTGCGCGGAGACTTCATTCGGCGGGCGCAGGAACGTCGACGGGACCACACCGTCGATTGGGTGCACTTAAAGTTGAACGATCAGGCGCAGCGGACAGTTTTGTGTAAGGACCCATTCCGCAGTGCAGATGAGCGAGTGGAACGTCTCATCGACAGTATGTGAACTGCCGCGACGCGGCCCAGCCATCGGACGACACTAGGGCTACGGACGTGGGGTACAGTGACCGACATGCGTGCATCCCGTTTATTCATTCCACTAGCAGCCACTGCGCTCTTGCTCGTCGGTTGCGCCAGCGAAGAAGGGTCATCTACCGCCACGTCGGGAGAACCTGCTGAACTGTGCTCGTTCGACGAGAGCGTCGACGGTGTGACTGCAGTCCAGACTGGTGATGACGGTAGTACTCAGTTGACTGTCGCTAAGGATGCGAAAGTTCCTGAGGAGCTAGTGGTCGTCGATCTTTGCCAAGGTGTGGGCGTTGAAGCCACACCACAAAGCGCAGTGACCGCGGACTACGTCGGAGTTGGATACAAGACTCGCGAGGTCTTCGATTCATCTTTCGAACGCGGAGAACCGGCTACGTTTCCATTAAGTCAGGTAATTCCTGGTTGGACCGAGGGTGTAGCGGGGATGAAGCCCGGTGGAGCTCGACTACTGCTGATCCCGTCCGATCTCGCTTACGGTCCTACTGGTCGGCCCCCAGCGATCCAAGAGAATGAAGCACTTGCGTTTATCGTCGAAATTGTTGAAATCCAGGAAGCGCCTCAGTAGATACTGAACTAGTAGGAGTATGCCCCGGTTCGCCTGCGGAATCCTTACGAAAGCATTCTGATTGCCACTCGCGCCTTCGGAAACCGTCGTTGTCCGAAATGCGTATGTCCGAAATGAGTCGTGGTGTCCCGATGGATACGACCATCCGGGCGAAGGTGCCCAACCTCGCGGGAAAAAGAGACCCACATCGCGTCATGCTTAGGTGGAAGCGAAGCAGACCAGATCGCCTGGAGGCGATTGCCATGACGACGATCAAGGCGACTTGCCCCGAATGTGGGGACGTGGATTTGAGACCACGGGAAATCAGCGTGGTTGTGGCTTCGGCAGCTGGCTGGGCGACCTATGAGTTCATCTGCCCTGAGTGCAACAAGCAAATCACTAAGTCTGCCGATGAAGAAGTTGTGACGCTTTTGCGAGGAGCCGGCGTCACAGTTGAACGTCTTCATGTACCCGCGGAAGCTCTGGAGATGCACTTCGGCAATCCAATTAGCCATGACGATCTGATTGACTTCGGACTAACGCTGAGATCGACCGATCGGCTCATCCAGGTTCTCTCCCGGGAGACCTCCGCAGGCCTTTGATTGATTCCGACCCAGGTAGACCAGCGAGCAGTAATCCTTGATATTCGCGCTACTCTAGAATCACCTCAAGGGCTATAACCCCGGTGGAGTTGGAGGACGGTAGATATGCGTTTCCCGCAGGGAGCCGAGTGGCTCATCATCCTGGTGCTTATTCTTCTGCTGTTTGGTGCCAAGCGACTCCCGGACGCAGCTCGCGGGCTCGGCCGCTCGTTGCGGATCCTGAAGTCCGAGACCAAAGGTCTTCACGACGAAGACGACAGCAAAGACAACGTCGAGGGAACCGCAGCCAGTCAAGACCAGTTGCCACCGTCTAGCACTCCTGCTGCTGAGGCCGCTCCCGCGGCTGAGCCGGCCCAGCCCACCGAAGCCGTGCAGCCGGACTCCAGCAAGCCCCAGACCTGATCCGCTCAGCCGTGCGGGAACGCAAGAAGCCTTCAGATGGCTCCATGCCACTAACTGGGCACTTGCGTGAACTCCGAAATCGACTGTTCCGCAGTGCCTTAGCGATCACGGCGGGGGCTGTGATCGGTTGGATCTATTACGACGAGATCTTCCGCCTCATCTCGCAACCATTCTTGGATGTCGTGGCTGAGGCACAAGAAGCAGGCCGTAACGTTCAATTGACTTTAACTGGTGTGGCGGACCCATTCATTTTGCAACTGAAAGTCGTGCTGGTCTCCGGCGTGGTGCTGGCGTCGCCCATCTGGCTCTACCAGCTGTGGCGTTTTGTGACGCCAGGACTCCACCGACACGAGCGACGGTGGTCGATCATCGTGGTGGCGATTGCCACACCGTTGTTCTGTGCCGGTGTCGCCCTGGCCTATGTGTTTATGCCTAATGCGCTGGATTTCCTGCTCGGCTTTACTCCAGAGAGTGTGAGCAACTTCGTTGATGTCTCTCGTTACGTGAGCTTCTTCCTGCGAACGGTCATCGTGTTTGGCATCGGATTCCTGCTGCCGCTGTTCGCCTTAATGCTCAACTTGGCCGGCATCTTGCCCGCCAAGACGCTCATCAATGCCTGGCGATGGATCCTGGTAGGGATATTCCTCTTCGCCGCGGTGGCAACCCCAGACGGCAACCCGATCACCATGACGATGCTGGCCTTACCCATCATGCTGCTGTTGACAATCGTCATGGGTATCGCCTGGCTACACGACCGTCGAAAGGGTAAGCGCGCGGAAGAGAACGCAATAGCCGATGACGAGATGAGTTCCATCGACGAACCCACCCCACTAGATGGCTCCGGCTCCGTGGACTCACCAAGTTCGGTGGACTGACCGCACTGCGTAGCTCAAATCAGACACCGTTAGTCTGCCGACATGGGCAAAAAGATCGCGGTATTGGTAAATCCCACGTCGGGTAAAGGCAAGGGCGGTCAAGCGGCTACCGAACTGGCCGGGCGATTGCGCGATAACGGCATTGAAGCGGCCTTCCTGGTGGGCACCTCGGCCGACGAAGCGCTGGCACTGACTCAGCAAGCGGTGGCCGACGGGGTAGATGCTGTTGTTGCCGCCGGTGGAGATGGGACTGTGAATCTAGCGGTCCAGGCAGTGGTGAACACAGAGATCCCACTAGCCATCGCAGCGCTGGGAACCGGTAATGACAACGCCGCCACTCTGGGGTACCAGAAAGGTGATCTCGGTGGGGTAGCAGATGCTTTGACGAAGTTCGAGCTTCGCACTATCGATGCCGGCAAGGTTCGGACCGATGACGGAACAGAGCGATGGTTCATGGGAGTGCTTTCCAGCGGCTTTGATAGTTGTGTCAATGAAACGGCCAACGATATGAAATGGCCAAAGGGAGAAGCTCGCTACTTCATAGGAATTTTGAAAGAACTTGGAACGTTCAAGCCACTTCCGTACCGAGTGACGATCGATGGTGAAGAGATCCAAGCAAAGGGCATGCTGGTAGCCGTGGGCAACGGCATCTCCTACGGCGGTGGAATGAAGGTCTGTGCTGGTGCGGAGATTGACGACGGTCTCTTTACCGTCACCTGGCTGCATGACGTCAAGAAGTTGGATTTTCTCCGGGTCTTTCCACGGGTATACAAGGGCACCCACATTGACCATCATTCGGTTTCGCAATACACCGGGAAGCACATTCGACTAGAGGCCCCTGAGCAAATCGTTTACGCCGATGGAGAGCGAATCGGTCCGTTACCGGCCGACATCACAATGCATCCTGGAGCACTCAAAGTCATCGCTCCGGCAAAAAAGCCGTAGGCTGGTTATATGGCCAGCCCCGCAGAGCGTTATGCGGCGGCGAAGAAGAAGTCAAAGAACCCACTGCTCGGTAACTTCCTCAAGCTCTATGACTTCCCACTCGACCCATTTCAACTTGCCGCATGCGAAGCCCTACAGGCAGGACGAGGTGTGCTTCTCGCAGCGCCCACAGGTGCAGGAAAGACGGTAGTGGGGGAATTCGCCGTTCATCTAGCCCTTGAGGCTGGTCGATCGTGCTTTTACACCACGCCTATCAAGGCACTTTCGAATCAGAAGTTCAACGATCTCGTGGATCGCTACGGACCGGAACATGTGGGTCTGCTGACCGGAGATAACTCCATCAATGCTGAGGCTCCAGTAGTCGTAATGACTACGGAGGTGCTGCGCAACATGATCTACGCTCGCTCCCGCTCACTTCACGATCTCGCCCACGTCGTCATGGATGAAGTGCACTATCTGGCAGATCGCTCGCGCGGGGCAGTCTGGGAGGAAGTTCTCATTAACCTTCCAGAGAGTGTCACCGTGACTGCTCTGTCAGCGACCGTAAGTAATGCCGAGGAGTTTGGTCACTGGCTCGGCACAGTGCGTGGCCGAACCGACGTCATTGTCGAGGAGTTTCGACCAGTACCGCTGTGGCAGCAGGTGCTGGTTAACCAGCACCTGCACGATCTGTTTGTCGATGATGAGCAGTCGCAGGTTAATCCCGAACTACTCCATCGTGCATCAGAGGACGCGAAACAGGAGCGGATCACTCGAGGCGGTTCCCATCGGAATCGTCACCGTGGGCGCGGCCGAGGGAACCGAGGCCGACATCGGGGATCCGGTGGTCGCGGTAGTGATCGAGTATCGCGCCCTGGTGCAGTGCGACGTTTAGATCAAGCAGGTTTACTTCCCGCGATTTGTTTTATCTTCAGCCGTGCCGGGTGTGATGGTGCTGTCGAGCAGTGCATTCGCTCTGGCACGCAGCTCACCAGCGCCGCGGAACGAGACGAAATTCGGTCCTATGCGGAGTGGGCCTGCGGTCGCGTGGATCCCGCAGATCTGTCGGCTCTCGGCTACGACTCTTGGCTCTTTGCTTTGGAGCGCGGGATTGCCGCACACCATGCCGGTCTGGTTCCAGTCTTTAAGGAAGTCGTGGAAGCACTGTTTCAGCGTGGTTTGGTCAAGTGCGTCTTTGCCACCGAGACGCTGGCCTTAGGGATCAATATGCCGGCACGGTCAGTAGTGCTAGAACGACTTGTGAAATGGAACGGTGAGGCCCATGTGGATCTCACTCCCGGTGAATACACTCAACTAACCGGCCGAGCGGGAAGACGTGGAATCGACGTAGAGGGTCATGCAGTTGTGGCTTGGCACCAAGGTCTGGATCCCCGAGCCCTCGCTGGCCTCGCTAGCACTCGGACTTATCCACTTCGGTCGAGTTTTCGACCCTCGTACAACATGGCAGTCAACCTTGTCGCGACAACGGGACGAGAGCGGGCTACGGCGTTATTGGAAACAAGCTTCGCTCAATACCAATCTGACTCCGCTGTTGTAGATATTGCGGCTGAAGTAAGACGCAATGAAGAGGCAATGGCCGGCTACCAAGAGGCCATGGAGTGTCATCTCGGCGACTTTGCAGAGTATGCCGCGTTACGGGATCAAATCCGAACCTTGGAAAAGGATGGCAATCGCCTCAATCGCGCGCGAAAGCGGGAACGTACCGAGAGTGCCATCAGAGATCTTCGTCGTGGTGAGGTCGTGCGAGTAGCTAAAGGCCGTAAGTCTGGACCTGTTGTGGTCGTGGATACAGCCAGCGAAGATCCAGATGTCGAGCCGAGGGTAGTGGGGGTGGATTTAGACCGTAGAGCTCGTCGACTCGGACTCGGTGATTTTCCCAATGGACTCACGGTCCTGAGCAAGATTCGAGTTCCAAAATCTTTCAACAGTCGATCAGCCACTAGTCGGCGCCAAGTCGCTGAATCACTTCGAGAAATCGCCCGAGACCTGCCAAATCCCGTTCTCGGTCGAGGCGATGACCCTGAGGGCATCCCAGCGGAAATCGATCAACTCAGGCGTGATCTGCGACAGCATCCATGTCACGGCTGTGACGACCGCGAGGGTCATGCGCGCTGGGGGGAGCGGTACCACAAGCTGCGTCGTCGAACGAAAAAGTTGCAGCAACGAATAGATACGCGGACCAACACCATAGCTCGACAGTTTGACAAGATCTGTGGCCTGCTCTCAGAGCTGGGATATCTAGATGAGGCCGGCACTGAGGTCACTGATCCAGGTCGTATGCTGGCTCGAATCTACGGGGATACAGACCTGGTCGTCGCTGAGGCGCTACGCAGCAATGGATGGGATGAGGTCACACCTGCCGATCTTGCCTGTCTATGTGCGGCACTGGTGTATGAATCTCGAGGCCGCGATGATGGCACCAAGCCGCGGATCCCGGGAGGAAGCGCCGGCAAAGGGTTGGATGATTTGATATTCACCTGGGAACGACTTATCAACCTGGAGGCTGATCATCGCCTCGAAACCTTGCCGCAACCAGATCTCGGTCTGAGTTGGCCGATGTTTCGCTGGGCTCGTGGTCATCAACTCGAAACCGTTCTATGGGAATCAGATTTGACCGCAGGAGACTTCGTCCGGTGGTCCCGACAAGTGATAGATCTTTTGGGTCAAATCACCCAGGCTGACCCGAGCCGACCGGTAGCAGAGATTGCCCGCGCTGCTATTGGGNTGATCGATCGCGGAGTCGTTGCCTATTCCGGCGTCAGAGACTGAAAGGCCCNGATCAGNACGAAACAGCAATTCGTATTTCGCTTAACTAACGTCTGACTTTTNAGAGANANTCGCCTCTGCCATAGAAATATCTCGTTAGTGCAGGATCGTCTTTTCGTGCCTCTTCAACTGCGCCTCGGGGTTTGAATCGGATCTGGTGGCACCTAACCCTGCAGACAGTTCAGTAGCCGTTCGACCGGTCGGGAGATGCGTTGCTCGCTGATGATGAGGTTCAGTTTTTTCTGCTCAGCAGGTTGATGCACTAGCGGGAAGGGCCCTTCTGGGACCGGCACTGAGTGATTAAGCCGCACGACTGGATCGGCTCGGGACAAGTAGTCCTGTGCGGCAATGATGTTGGTGCGGACCCGTGGGGCGATCGTGCTGCCGTCCCGAACAGCTGCCGCAACGATACTGTTGATGCCACCGAACTCATTTACCAACTTCGCGGCCGTCTTGTCGCCGACGCCGGTCACCCCAGGCAATCCGTCGCTGGCATCACCTCGGAGTAAGGCGAAGTCGGCATACAGTTGAGCGGATACGAAGTATTTCTCTCTTACCCACTCCTCATTGACGACGCCCAACTTCGCGAGTCCTCTTGCGGTGTAAAGGACGCGAACATCACGACCATCGTTAACGAGCTGGAACAAGTCACGATCACCGGTCACAATCAGTACCGGGCCATCATGATCACGAGCCAACTGAGCAATGACATCGTCAGCTTCAAACCCTTCGGCACCAACAACAGGAATACCTATGGCCGCGAGAACCTCAGCAATGACCGGTTCCTGAACCGATAAGGAATCAGGCATCTCTTCTTCCTCGAGGTCCGAGGATTCATTGGTTCCAGATGCACTCTCATCGGCTGCTTCCTCGACTCGATGCGCCTTATACGAGGGAATCAAGTCAACTCGAAACTGCGGCCGCCAGTCATCATCCCAACAAGCAACCAGACCTTCTGGCTCAAACCGCTCCACCAGCTGAGCAACCATGTCGAGGAAACCGCGAATAGCATTCGTCGGAGTGCCGGATACCGACGTAAACCGGTCAGGAACGCCATAAAACGCTCGGTAGTACAACGATGCGCTGTCTAACAGCATGAGACTCGGGGCCATCCCGACATGATGCCTTGCTCAACGTGCCATACGGTAAAGACATGCCACATGAATCCACCGAAATCGGCCGGTCTGATTACATCAATCGCCTTGATCGAGCAGCGTCAGCTGCGGCGAGCGCTCGTCTGGATGCGTTGTTGATCTCACCTGGCTCCGATCTTCGCTATCTCATCGGCTACGACGCCATCCCGATGGAACGACTCACCTGCCTCGTCCTACGCGCCACAGGTGAACATTGGCTCGTAGTGCCTGAGCTAGAAACAGCAGCTGCACAGGCAGCAGGTACCCAGGATTTGGGGCTTGAGTTGATTCCCTGGCCAGAGACTGCAGATCCTTTCGCACTAGTTGCTGATCGTCTCGGCACCGTCTCGGCAGTGGGCGTTGACAACCATATGTGGGCAGAAAAATCACTGCGGTTTGCGGAGGCGATGCCGGCGACAGCACAACGACTGGCCGGATCGGTGCTCGATCCGCTGCGCGCGGTCAAGACTGTGCATGAAATCGACGAGCTGGCCCGAGCCGGAGCGGCTATTGATTCGGTACATGCCCAAATGGCGAACTGGTTGCAACCCGGCCGCAGTGAACGTGAAGTGGCTGATGACATCGCAGCCGCCATCCTCGAGGCTGGCCACGTTCAAGTGGATTTCGTGATTGTCGCGTCGGGTCCCAACGGCGCCAGCCCTCATCATGAGGTCAGTGACAGAGTCTTGGAATCCGGTGATCCAGTAGTTGTAGACATCGGCGGCACGATGCCGAGTGGCTACCGTAGCGACTCCACCCGCACCTACAGCCTCGGTGAGCCACCGCCAGACTTTGCTGAGTACTACCCAGTACTGCAAGCCGCACAAGCCGCAGCCGTAGCCGCCGTAAGACCCGGAATCGCCTGTCAGGATATCGATACAGCGGCTCGCACAGTCATCGCAGACGCCGGCTATGCGGACCTGTTCATCCACCGCACCGGCCACGGCATCGGGCTACAGACCCACGAAAACCCCTACATCGTTGAAGGTAATACTGAAACGATGCAGGCCGGTCATGCGTTCAGTGTCGAGCCGGGGATTTACCTGCCGGGTCGTCACGGCGCTCGAATCGAAGACATCATCGTCTGCGGGGACAACGGACCCATCCCACTCAATAAGCGACCCCATGGAATTGGCGTGATCGAGTGAAACCCCAAGACCGGTCGTTACCCACCGAAGAAGCGCGCGACCTGCTGCAGCTAGTCCGCGAAATCAGCGACTCCGAACTAGCGCCACATGCTGCGACCTACGAGGAAAAGGAGCAGTTCCCTCGAGAGCTATTTCGGTTGCTCGGAAAGTCCGGTCTGCTCGGTTTGCCGTATCCGGAGGAGTTAGGTGGCGGAGGCCAACCGTATGAGGTGTATCTGCAGGTAATTGAAGAGTTATCCCGAGCCTGGGCGGCGGTGGGCATGGGAGTCAGTGTGCATGTACTGTCGTGCTTCCCATTAGCGACCGCGGGTAGCCCCGAACAGCAAGAACGGTGGCTACCCGATCTCCTGGCAGGTGATCTGCTGGGAGCGTATTGCCTGAGCGAGCCAGAATCCGGATCTGATGCTGCATCGCTACAAACCGCTGCCGTCCCCCGCCTCAACGGATTGTCCGTCACCGGCACAAAAGCCTGGATTACCCACGCAGGAGCGGCCGACTTCTACAGCACCATGGTGCGCACCGGCGGAAGGGGACCGAATGGAATCTCGTGTCTATTGATCGACGCAGCAACACCGGGGATTTCGTTTGGACCTGCGGAACGAAAAATGGGTATGCGGTCCTCGACTACTGCCCAGGTCATATTCGACAATGCCATCGTTCCCCTTAGCCGGATGCTTGGTTCAGACGGGGAAGGCTTTCGAATTGCCATGTCAGCGCTGGATTCCGGCCGACTTGGTCTGGCGGCGTGTGCGGTGGGCGTGGCTGAAGCCGCTTTGGAACTGGCTACTGAATATGCAGATGAGCGGCAACAGTTCGGTCGCTCCATCAGCCAGTATCAGGGAATTGGTTTCATGCTGGCTGATATGGCTACCGGAATCGCAGCCGCCCGCGCGCTGTATCTTGAGGCCGCTCGTCGTAAAGATGCCGGTCAAGCATTCGCACATGAAGCAGCTATGGCCAAGTTATTCGCCAGCGATACCGCTATGAAAGTGACCACCGATGCAGTACAGATCCTCGGTGGTGCGGGTTACAGCCAAGACTTTCCAGCCGAGCGCTACTTCCGGGAAGCCAAGTTATTGCAAATCGTTGAAGGTACCAACCAGATTCAGCGGCTGGTAATCAGCCGAGGGCTATCGGTATGAGCAGCCTGCTCCTCGTCAACGGCAGAATCCACACTCCGACTGACCCAGGTGCTACCGCATTGCTCATCAATGACGATCGCATCGCATGGGTGGGCCACGAAGGCGCCGCACTGGCGCAACGCGATGGTGTTGATCGGGTTATTGATCTAGCCGGCGCTCTCGTCACACCAGCCTTTGTAGACGCCCATGTACACACGGTCGTCACCGGTATGGATCTTCAGGGCGTTAACCTCACCAACTGCCGCAGTGGAAGCGAGGTCATTGCTGAGATAGCCCGCCACTGTAATCCACGGCCAGCAGGAAAAATCGTCTTGGGTCACGGCTGGGACGAAACTAACTGGGCTGATCAGCGCGTCCCTACGCGCAGTGAGTTAGACGAGGCAGCCCCTGGAATCGCGATCTATCTGACCCGCGTGGATGTACATTCCGCACTAGCCTCAACGGCTCTGCTCGAGATGCTGCCCGATCTCACGCGTCTTGACGGCTACAGCGAATCTGGCTGGTTGCGCGCTGCTGCTCATTACGCGGCCCGTGACGCGGTTTTGGAGGGTATCCCCACCGAACAGCGACAGGCGCTGCATGAAGCAGCCTTGCAGGCCTACGCTGCCGCAGGAATCGCGGCAGTGCATGAAATGGCTGGACCCAAGATTTCGCCTCGGAATGACTTGGAACAACTGCTGCAACTCTCCGGTGGGGACCTACCGCAAGTTCTTCACTACTGGGGAGAACTAGGTGGTGCTGAGACTGCAGTCGAGTTGGGGGCTACTGGTGCAGGCGGTGATCTGTTCGCCGATGGGGCGATTGGTTCGCATACGGCTAGCCTCTGCAGCCACTATGACGATAATTCAGATTCTGTAGGTGAGGCGTATCTGTCAGTGGGCGATGTCCGCGATCATGTCGTCGACTGTATTCGGTTCGATATCCAAGCTGGTTTTCACGCGATCGGCGATGCTGCCCTCGAGATAGTTACTCGCGGAATGGTCGAGGCTGCCGAGATTGTGGGGATTGATACATTCCGTCGTGGTCACCATCGCATTGAACACGTAGAGATGCCTTCGGCAGAAGCCATTAAACGGATCTGTGATCTGGGTGTAACCGTCAGCGCGCAGCCGGCCTTTGAAGGGCTGTGGGGCGGGCCGGATGGTATGTACACCCAACGCTTGGGTAAAGAGCGAGTGGCGACTATGAACCCATTTGGCACTTTCCAAAAGGGTGGCGCTCCATTGGCTTTCGGTTCCGATTCGCCAGTGACCGCGATCGACCCGTGGGGCAGTGTTGCGGCAGCCGTCCAACACCACAATCCGTCTGAACGCATTAGTGCGAGAAGCGCGTTCAACGCCCATAGCCGCGGTGGTTGGCGAGCTGTAGGAATCAACGATGCCGGGGTTATTCAGCCTGGCTACAGCGCCCACGTGTCGGTATGGGGAAATACCGAACTGGTGGTGCAGGCACCGGACGCTCGGATCGCACAATGGTCAACCGATCCCAGTTCCGGCACACCCGTACTTCCACTACTGGGTGCAGACGTACCGTTACCGGATTGCTTGATGACAGTAAGCAACGGCCGAATCATCTACGATGCGGACCGGTTGGGATGAATAGACTGCTGCGCGTTGCCGCTGCACTCGTCGGTGGCGCAGCCATCGGATTAGCATTCCCGCCGTGGGGCCTCTGGCCTGCCGCGATTATCGGAATGGCGTTGGTGGTTCTGGCTGTGGGTGGTTTACGGTTTCGGTGGGCTTTGTTGCTTGGGCTCTTCGTGGGAGTCGTCAGTTTTGCGATAAACCTAAGTTGGATCCGTGTGGTGGGATCTGACGCCTGGATCGCTCTCACAGTGTTCTCTGCCTTGCCCATAGCGGTTGCGTGTGGGGTCACGACGCTAGTGATGCGGCTGCGCGCGTGGCCCTGGTGGGTGGCATTGGTGTGGGTAGCCGTAGAAGCGGTGCGCGATAGAATCCCGCTGGGTGGTTGGCCGTGGGGGAGGCTGGGGTATAGCCAAGCGGATGCGCCTTGGCTGTCGTTAGCTTCGCTCGGCGGAGCCGTAGCGTTGACCTTCGCGGTTGCTGTCACAGGTAGCTGGCTGGCTTGGGCCTGTTACCGCTGGCGTGATGGATCGCCAGGAGGCGCCATCATCACGGTGGCTACGGTCGTGATCGTACCGGTTGCCGCACTGCTTATTCCTTTACCAACCGCCGGACAAACATCAGGTGGGCCGGCATCAGCAACCGTGGCAGTGGTCCAAGGCGATGTGCCCAATATCGGACTGGGGTTCGCTGATCGCAGCAACCGAAGAGCCGTGCTCGACAATCACGTCAACAAGACCATCGAACTTGCTGAGGCAGTCTCGGCTGGCGATGAGCCGCAACCAGAGGCTGTCATCTGGCCTGAGAACGCGAGCGACCTAGATCCGCTGGCCCAAGCTGATGCGGCCCTTCAGATCACCCGTGCGGCTCGAGCCATCGCGGCACCGATTTTAGTTGGTGCTGTCACCACCAACCCGGATGATCCCAATACTGCGCTCAACGTGGGTATTGTTTGGGATCCCGAGACCGGACCGGGGGAGACCTACGTAAAGCAACATCCCGTGCCGTTTGGGGAGTACGTCCCGGCTCGCGACTTTCTGACCAGCGTGATTGGCCGTTTTGATTTGGTACCGCGTGATTTTGTTGCTGGTACGGAACCTGGGGTGCTGCAGGTCGGACCCGTTCAGTTGGGCGACATCATTTGTTTCGAAGTTGCCTATGACGACCTCGTGCGTGAAACAGTTTTAGCAGGAGCTCGCATGTTGGCGGTGCAGACAAATAACGCTACCTACACCGGCCTCGGCCAATCAGAGCAACAGCTCGCTATGGCACGGATCCGAGCAGTCGAACATGGCCGGGCAACTACCGTAGCCGCAACCAACGGTATCTCCGCCATCTTCGCGCCTGACGGCACTCTTATCGGCAGTTTGCCGGAGCAGACAGCGGGCTGGTTAGTTCAGGAACTACCCCTGCGTGATGGACTTTCGGTGTCCGACCGCATTGGGTATTGGCCCGAAGTAGCCGCGGGTCTGGCAACACTGGTCTTGCTGGTCATGGGTTTTCGGACTCGGCCGGGAGTGTTTCGCGCCTAATATAACCGGGAGTACGACAGATACTCGATATGGAGCTAAGTGACAGTTCTGGGCCTACCGGGGAACTACCATGACGGTGGTGAAAGCCTTAGGTGAACTGAGTCTTACTGCGATATCAACCACGTGCGTGGGTAACCAGAGGATTCACCGGTTGATCGCCTACCGAATCGCCGCGGTATGACAACGAATGGGACTATAGGAATATGGCTGAAGATGCGCTCCAGTTCGGAGATCTAGGCAGGATTCTCGTGATCGTGCCGACGTACAACGAACGAGAGAATGTCGAGCTCATCACTGCTCGAATTCGCAAGGCCATCCCGGAAGTCGACATTCTCGTGGCTGACGACAATTCTCCGGATGGCACCGGCGCGATTGCAGACCGGTTAGCCGCAGCGGATTCGCACATTCATGTCATGCACCGTTTAGGCAAAGACGGCTTAGGTGCAGCCTACTTGGCTGGATTCCAATGGGGCCTTGAGCGCAACTACGACGTTCTCGTGGAAATGGACGCGGATGGATCGCACAAACCGGAAGAGCTTTACCGGCTACTTGATCGGCTCCGCACAGCTGATCTGGTGCTGGGGTCTCGTTGGGTCGATGACGGCGAGGTGGTCAACTGGCCCAAGAGTCGAGAGTATTTGTCACGCGGAGGCAACGCTTACTCCCGCTGGGCGCTCAAGGTACCCATCCGCGATATAACTGGTGGCTACCGGGCATTTCGTGCGGACACGCTACGGCGAATTGATTTGAACTCCGTAGGTAGTGCTGGTTACATATTTCAGGTCGACCTTGCCTACCGTGCTCATGAAGCCGGTCTCACGGTTGCCGAAGTTCCCATTACTTTTGAGGAACGTGAGCACGGCACCAGTAAAATGGACAACTCGATCGTCCGTGAGGCGCTATGGCGTGTCACAGTCTGGGGCTTCAACCATCGAGCGGAACAATACCGTCGTTGGCGAGAAGGTCGCCGCAAGCACCACACCGGGGGTTGGTAGACATGTCAGCTCGTCGAGCAATCTTTCTCGTCGCCCCATTCATCGAACTCATCTTGATCTGGTACGTCGCTGGAATCATTGGGTGGGGATGGATGCTACTGATCCTATTTAGCGGCGTTGTCGCAGGATTCGCTCTGCTGCGAGCGGCGGGAAGAAATGTCTGGCAAGTAATCACCGATCCTCGCCGACAAGGGCAGACCTTCACCACCGTAGATCCAGCGACCGGAGAAGCTACAACGGTCTACCAGCCACCGGCTGAGGCGGGTGGCGCCGAGCGGCGCCGTGAAGATGAACTCAAGGTTCGGGAATCAGGGTTGCTGGTTTCAGCTGCTGCATTACTTGCTCTACCCGGCCTAATATCGGACGTAATCGGGCTACTGTTGGTGATTCCTCCTCTTCGGAAAGCATTGGCTCGGCGCAGCCAACGACGAGGGGACGGGAATGTGACGGTTGTGCAAGGAGAGACGCTCTCGCGCGACCCGCAGGACCCGACGTCAAGGCCCGCACAGCCGCCTTCCCAAGGGCCAACCGTCATATCTGGGGAAATCCTGCCGCCGCCTAAAGATCCGCCAGATCAGTGATCTACCCGATTGGCCCAAGATCAAGTTGACGAAGGCCGGGGGACCTGTCTCACTAGGGGTCTTGGATAACGAGGTGATATCGGTCTCACCGTGGGGGTTTCCGAACTGGAACCTGGGGAACAACTAGATCGTCCCACTCGTTAACCATTAGAACACCTGGCGGGACAGACGGAAGGGGTAGCAATGGCTGACGGAGCACTACGAGGAACTCGACTGGGTACGCTCAGTTACGAAACGGACGAAGGAGTGCGATTCGCTGATCGGCAGACAGTTTTTTACGACTGCTCGTGCGGAATCACTATCGAACTTCCCTTCAGCATGGAAGCGGAAATGCCCGCGGTATGGGAATGCCGCTGTGGCGCGGAAGCACTTTTGCGGGGTGCGGACTGGCCCGAAAAGAAGGCCCAAAAACCACAACGCACCCACTGGGACATGCTTCTAGAGCGTCGCAGCATTCCGGAACTGGAAGAACTGCTCGATGAGTCGCTGGAGATTTTGCGCTCAGGAGTAGATGACTTCCACGCCAGCGGCAAATAGTCGCCTGTCGGGAGATCATAGTTCTTCCCGATAAATAGATTTACGGACCGGCCCACTGACCGCGTGACTGCAATACGTCACGCAGAGTGGTGGGCCGGTCCGTCATTATTCCGTCAACCCCCAGGTCGAGGAAATCATGCATCTCGGCCTCATCATTCACCGTCCAGACATGAACTTGTAGCCCGAGGGCGTGCACCGCTCGGACGAAAACTGGCTCAACGAGTTGGCGGCCCCCAAAATGCGGTGGCACTTGAACACATGCGGCCGCAGGGCCCTGCCATTTATCAGGGCTGCCGCGCTTGCGCCATAGCGACAAAATCTCTCGTGGTGATAAGGAAGTGGCCAATCTGGGGCCCGCTAACCGTCGCACCCGCCGCAGTCGATCGTGGCCAAAGGAGGCTACAACCACCCGGTCCCAGGCCTTCGTCCGACGCATGACGTCGATGAACGGCACAATCGCGTTGGGTTCCTTTACGTCGATATTGAATCGGACCCCCGGAAACGTCGTCAGTAATCTATCTAGTGTCATTATTTCGGAGCGTCCGTGGATCCGAGCACTCGCGACAGCGGCAAAAGACAAATCTCTGATGCGTCCTTCCCCTGTTGTAGAACGATCGAGATGAGAGTCATGAAATACGACTGCGACGCCATCTTTGGTGGCGCGTACGTCCGTTTCGATGTACGTGTATCCGAGATTGATTGCGTTACGAAACGCGATTTCACTATTTTCAGGGGCCTCCCAGGCGCCACCCCTATGCGCAATCGCGAGCGGTAAGGCAGACCGAAGAGCACTGAATCTCACGTTAACTCCCAGGTGACGACTTGGTGTTGATGTGTCACAGTCGAAGAGTGGACCCGAAGAAGACCGAAAAGCCGCTGTTGCCCGAGCAAACCGAAGACGACGAGGAGCAGGTTGATGGGCATGGTGACGATTGGTATCTGTCCGAACGACCACCGCATCATGGCTGAGCCTTACGCGACTGACTCACCATCGCTCCCGCGCAACTGCGCAGATCCGCCACCCACCGCTCGCCTTTCAAAGCTGATGGCCGTATTGCGTAACTACCGACCGCAAAGCGGTCCGCGCCGGCCTCGGCATAGTCGAGGATGTCTTGTGGCTCGCGGATTCCACCGCCGCCGATGATGCCAATGTCGTTGCCGTACGTTTGTCGGAGCCAACGCACTGTGTCAAGAGCAAGTGGCTTCAACGGGACACCGCTGAGTCCACCTTTGGGAACCGGCAAGGTGTTGGTTGCGTGGATCCACCGAACTCCCGCATTGGTGGCGGCTTCGACCATGGAGTGATACCTCACCGGTGGAATCTTGGCGATTATAGGGATGCCGGTTGCGACTGCTTGATCGAAGAGATGATCGGGCCAACTGATCTCACCGACGTTGGGACAACTGATATTTAGTTCCACCGCAAGTGGGGTGAGTTGAGTGGTGCGCTGCAGTAGAAGTTCCCAGTCAGCAGCGGTAAATCCGTGGATGGACAGTAAACATTGGGAGAGAAGTCGTCCCCGTTTCGGCGTCGCGCTCAACGCATCAATACCCGGGTTCCGCAGTCCAATGCGATTGACCCAGGCACCGAGGCGGCGGTAGTACCTCATGGTCAGCAAGGCGCGACCGAAAGCAGCGGGCCGACCCCCGCGACGGGCTGCTGTGTAGGTCCCCACCGTAGGAGTCGTGCCGGAAGGCTGAATGTAGTTGCCAAATGGCGCAGAGATAACGAGAGGTTGCAGCGACCTGCTCAGATCCTTAATCACTGCTGCCGCCTAGGCTCGCACAGCGACGTCGCGGGCGATAACAATGAACGGATCATGATGTAACGGTACCGAGATTCAGTCGCTGGTCATAAGATCGCCTCAGACTTACTAAGGAGCATCATGAGTTTGGAACGCACATATCCGCCTGATCCCTATCAATTCTTACCTCCGAGACCGTCCTTCGAAGTGGTGAGTGACGATATCTCCCACGGACAAACGCTGGATCGATTGCACGTGCACGGCAGTGCCGGTGGCGGCGATGAGTCACCACAGCTGTCTTGGTCAGGGGCACCCACTGACACGCAGTCGTATGCCGTGACCTGCTTTGATCCGGACGCGCCCACGGTCAGCGGCTGGTGGCACTGGTTAGTCGTGGACCTCCCCGCCAGCGTTCATTCCCTGCCGCAGAACGCCGGCGCTGCGGACGGTTCACATTTGCCGCAGGGGGCCCTGCAGCTTCGTAGCGACTTCGGCAGTTTTGGTTTTGGTGGGGCGGGACCGCCGCAAGGGGATCCAGACCATCGCTATTTCTTCGTGATACATGCAATTGACGTGACCTCGCTCGGCATCACCTCAGATATTCCACCTGCTATGGCTAGCTTCAACATCACGGCACACACGATCGCTCGCGCAGAGATTGTCGGTACCTACCGACAATGAGATAGACCCTGAAGCAATTTTATTTTTGAGCTAAATGCTCGTAGAACGGTGTCAAACGTGCGCGGATCCGCTCTTCGAGATAGCCATCCTGGTAAGCCCGGTCAACGGCTGCAGCGGCAGTAGGGGAGAGCGCCGACACCAATTCGTCCGCATTTACGCCCGCGGCAATGAGAACCTTACCCACCGGCTCGTCACTCCAGCGGTCGAAGAAGTCAACAATGGGCGCTTCAATAAGGCGGGCAACAGTGTCCGTCGTTCGCAGGTGATCCCAAGCACCGAAAATGGCCACTGAGATTTCTTGTAGCGATTCTGGCGACAACTGAGCGGCAGCTTCACCTAGTTCTGCTTCGGCTGCTTCCTCGTAAATCTCAGCGGCGGTTTCCATGAGTCGCTCTTCAGTCAAAGCGTCCATGAGGTACTCCCGGCTATCGCGCATGGCATCGGAGATATTCGAGTTCACGAAACCCATGAGTTGTTTGTCGATGCCTTGACTCAGTCCAGGAGCGGCATTGCCGATGGCGCTTTGACCCAACTTCATGATTGACGATGCACCAGGTACTCGCTTAGAGACAGGATTCTCCTCCGTCAGATACCCCTTAAGTCCCTCGTAGAGCACATGCGAAATTAATTTCGCGTACACCTCACTACTGGTGATCTGAGTGACAACGGCTTCTTGGAGGTCGCGCATTCCTACCGCAGCCCGCGCAATTTCTTCAAACTCTGCCTCCGGCAGGATCTCGCCAACAGTAGCTGTCTCGGCAGCTGCCGCTTGTCGGACCGCTAGAACCGAAGTCAGCAACTGTTGCTGCAGTTCCGGGCCGATCGGGCGCGCCAACACTAGTTCCTGGATCCAACCAACTACAGACTCGCTGTCGATCAAGTCGCCCACCGGTATCTGCTCGAGCCACCCGATGAGAGCATGCAGCTCGGTCGCGAGGGTTTCCTCGGCTCGTTTCGGGGCCCAGCATTGCAACTCAAACTGCACGTGGGCTTCCAACATCTGGTCCAGATCCTTCATAGGACAAGTCTCGCATCTCGGCCACGATGGGACCGCCAGCAACCCGCCGACTGCGGTGCTGGTCACATCCGACGTTTATGCCGGGCCGAATCAGGTGGCTTTTGGGCAGTCCGCCTTCGAAATTTAAGTTCCTTGTGTCGAACTCGACCCAAAGTAAGAGCGAGGTAATCAAGAAAATAGTTCTGCCGAAGTCGCCAGGGTGCGCGGTGACCCTCTTCTGGCAAGAGATGCTGCGAGCGTTGGATGTACCCGCTCGTGAGCGGCATCATGGACACCGACTGCAGCTCCGGGTCCGTCGCCTCCGGGGTACAGACGTCATATCCCTTCCGCTTCATGTAGTTGAGCAACCGGCAGAAGTGGCTGGCGACCATATCGACCTTTAAGGTCCACGAAGCGTTTGTGTAGCCCACCATGAATGCCAGATTCGGTACACCGGAGAACATCATGCCCTTGTAGACCTTAGTGTCGCGAAGGTCCAATGCCTTTCCGTCAACGACTATTTCGGCGCCACCAAGAATGAGAAGATCAAACCCAGTAGCTGTCACGATGGCGTCAGCCTCCAGCAGGCGGCCATCTATCAACTCGACTCCTGTTTTCGTAAAGCGTTTGATCTGCCCTGTCACCACATCAGCTTTTTCCTGTTGCATTGCGGCAAAAAGGTCTCCGTCGGGGATCAGACACAGTCGCTGATCCCACGGACGGTACGTGGGCGTGAAGTCGGAAATATCGGCATCGTTGGGCAACTGCTCCGCCACCTCACGTACCAAATAATCGGCCGCTTTCTCCGGACGACGCCGTGATAGCTGGTAACTAAACATCTGGAACCCAATATGCCGGATTCGGGCCAGCTGAAAAATCCATGAGTCTGGGATGCGATCACGGAGCCACAATGAGACCGGATCCTTGGTGGGGGAGGTGAACATGTAAGTAGGCGAGCGCTGCAACATCGTCACGTGCTTTGCAGTCTCGGCCAAGGAAGGTACCAACGTCACTGCAGTTGCGCCGGAACCGATCACTACCATGCGTTGATCGGAGTAATCGTAGTCCTGAGGCCAATATTGGGGGTGGATAATCTTGCCCTGGAAATCGGCCATACCGGCAAAGTCTGGGGTGTAGGCCTTGTCGTATCCGTAGTACCCCGTCGCCAGGACCACGTACGAAGCAGTCCACTGTCGTTGTCCATCAGGAGTATCAGCGGTGATCGTCCAGAGCGAGTCATCGCTGTTCCAACTGCAACGGGTTACCTCATGTCGGAACCTGATGTGTTTGTCGATTCCACGTTCAGCTGCTGCTTCTCGCAGATAGTCCAAGATCATCTGGCCCGGAGCTACAGTCTCCGGCCTATTCCATGGCTTGAATCTATAGCCCATGGTGTACATGTCGGAATCCGATCGAATTCCTGGGTACCGGAATAGATCCCAGGTCCCACCCAGGTCGTCCCGGCTTTCCAGAATCTCGTACCGAGCCCCGGGACACTCGTCGAGTAAATGCGCGGCCATGCCGATACCTGACAGCCCAGCGCCAACAATCACTATGTCGGTGTGTGTCGTTGTCTCCGCTGGAGATTCCGACTCTGGGGCAATATCGGGCGATTTCACGGTCATGATGACCACAGCGTAGAACCAAGAAGCACTCCCAGCACAGCCCACTACTGGACAAACGTCGACGATCTGCTGGGCAGCCCGGATTATAATTGCCGATAATCGACATTATGTTAAGTAAACTCATGAGGGCCCAGAAGCGGCTAGTGATGTGTTCACTACTTGTCCCCGATTCCCCACAGTCAACCGGTCACAACCGAGACCACCAGTAGCCAAGTCTTGGACGAACTACGAGGCCCGACGACGTGGTTTCTTATGGCAATCACGAGTAACGATTAATCTCTCGGGCTCGCCAGCGCCAAAGCGAATCGAACACTGCAACGAGTCTCCAGCAGCGGCAGACACAAAACCGATCCGAGATGCCTGAATCAGAGTGTTCGCAGGGCTACGAGTTAAGTCCTGCAATCTGAGATCGCCATACTCAATCCCGGGCTTCACCCGAATGGAGCAATACAGGAACCGCTCCGGTTGCTGGATCGCCTCATTAATCTGGTGTCTCTACTGACCGGGCGCGTGTGGGAGGAACGCATCGGTGTCGGGAATCAGCGGTTTTGCCGCTGTGACGATGGCCGGATTCTGCGAGTCTCCAAGAGCAGCTCTGGTCCCGCGCCGATACGCGGCACACCTCCTGTGTCTGGGGGTCCACTGGACCGGCAGGGTTGAAGCTACGGATTTGACCCTGCCGGCTAGGACCATCCAGTCCCGTCGGGGAATGCGAGTTGAGTGTCCATTGTTTACTGCGCTGTAGGTTCATTTGTTTGGAGTTCTCATGCCCGCAGTCACCGCAGATCCGCTGTCTCTCCCCCGGGTGTCTGCTAGCCCCGAAGATCGACCCAGACGCGTTAAGGACGTCATCACCGCACCGACAGGCATGGAGGGTGAGGGATTCCCGGTTCATAGGGCTTTTGCGGGCCTCGATCCACGCGATATCGATCCCTTTATCCATATGGACCAGATGGGTCAGGTGGAGTACGCCCCCGGAGAACCGAAAGGAACACCCTGGCATCCGCATCGTGGTTTCGAGACCTTTACCTACCTCATTGATGGCGAGTTCCAGCACCAGGACTCCAACGGGGGCGGCGGCAAGATCGTGGGGGGCGGTACGCAATATATGACCGCCGGGGACGGGATTCTTCATATCGAGACGCCACCCGAGCACTTGGTTTTGTCAGGTGGTCTGTTTCACGGAATCCAATTGTGGATCAATCTCCCTCGAGACAAAAAAAGAATTGCTCCCGCTTATCAGGACTTGCAAGGGTCCACTAATACCATGGTTACCACCACCGACGGTGGTGCAATCGTGCGAATCTTGGCTGGCGATTTGGAAGGACACAGTGGTCCAGGCATCTCTCACACGCCACTGACTGTTGCTCACCTAACTCTCTCCCCCGGCGCTCTCGCTGAAATTCCATGGCCAAAGAATTTCAACGCCTTGGCCTACGTGTTGGCAGGTAGCGGAACCGTTGGAGCGAACGGACAACCCATCCACTCGGGTCAAACTGCTGTCCTTGTCGACGGTGACACAGTCCAACTGCGCGCTGATCCGGTACAAGAAAGTCGCTACCCGAATTTGGATATATTCCTGATCGGTGGGGTGCCGTTACGGGAACCTGTGTTCCAACATGGACCCTTCGTGATGAGTACCAGACAAGAGGTTATTGAGGCTTTCGAAGATTTTCAGTCAGGTAGGTTCGGCCAGGTTCCACCCGATGCCATTCAGCCACACCGAATGTCGTAAGAAACTGGCTTAGCTGGCGTCTTCGCTGAACTCGATATCTAGTGCATCCATAGCCCGATTGACTCCTGCTATGAGCGGTACCTCATGCGTGCGAAACATCCCTACGCCACCGAGTCGCCCAAGAACAGCGAAAAAGCCTTCTCCCGACCGAACCTGTTCCTCGAAGAAAACCAGTCCATGATGCAGGTTTTGACATAGCGGAACGCCCAACGTCCTCAACCTGAACGAGTTGAACATGACACGAGCCTGATTCCGCGCCTCCACAACCCGATCATCACGATTTCGGTAGTAGAAGCCAAGACCCGGATCAACGACGACATCGGTTACGCCGAGCGAGTGGGCTCGCTCGATGCGGGGGCCAAAGTGATCAGCAAGCATGGCAATGGGATCCAGTTGCAAACCCACTTGTTTCACATCACGAATGGCCGTATCTGACTCAAAACACATAACAACCGTCGCCTCATACTCGGCGGCTAACTCCAGCATTGCCGTTTCGTCATCGGCCCCGGTCATGTTCAGCACGACGGCACCCGCCTGCAGACATGCTCTAGTTACTGACATCGCATACGTCTCTACCGAGATCGCGACTCCCGCGTCTACGGATTCCTCGATCACTGGAACTAGTTGATTGATTTGATCTTCGCTAGAGATTCGAGCCGCAGACGACAAAGTAGACTCGGCGCCAACATCAACCACGGTCGCACCCTGTGCGTAGGCAGTTTTCACTTTGCGCACTGCCGATTCGTGGGTCATTGCGATGGTTTCGCGGTAGCCGGAATCTTGTGACAGATTCACTACTCCCATGATGACCGGACTGACGTCGGTATCGAAGGCTTCTTGACCGATACGTAGCGGCGGAACAGTAAGGGCCATTTCGCGTTCGTACTGATTAGCCAATTTGGTAAGTGCAGCGAGATCAATCATTGGGTCCGGACCTTACAAATCGTGTAAACACAAAACCATCGTCAGTCCGACTGTCGATAAGTTTCACAGAGCCAGACGGGAGATGCGGCGAAATGCTCACGTCCCATTCATCGACACAACCCGACTCTGCGAGCGAGTTGAGCAACCGGGCACCTCCCTCGCAGGCAATCCGGTTTAGCCCGCGAGCGGCTAACTCAGCCACCATCCACTTCATATCCAAGCCATCACCTGGTGACTGCAGTACTTCACATCCAGCCGCCGCGGCCAAGACTGATTCCGGCAAATCGCTCTTGGTCACCACGATCGGTGTCTGGGGGCCCTCCTGGAAGACCGGCTCATCCCAGGGCAGGTCTAGGGTTCCGCTGACGATGACCAGCCGCGGCGCAGGACTCAAACCGGAACTACGCCGTTCAGCGACGAACTTCTCTGCCACTTTAGGAGGCCCATAGCGCTCCGCTCTGAAAGTTCCCGCACCAATCAATATGGCGTCACTAAAGGTACGAATCGCGTGGAGTACTTGCTGGTCCGCACGTCCTGAAAGTGACCGACTGCGACCGTCTTTACCTACCGTTGCCCCGTCAGGTGACATGACCATCACGGCGCGCAGCCATCTTCCCGTTTCGGGCCACGGATACAGTTCTTCAATATCGGCTGACATAGCGAAAGTATTCCATCTACGACAGATCTGGCTCGTTGGCACCGGCCACCATTGCACCGCGGAAATCGTTCTGTCGCCACGCTTCATACACCGCGATAGCAGCGCTATTTGACAAGTTGATGCTGCGGCTGTCGGGAACCATCGGTATGCGAAGTCGATGCGCAGCATCGAATTCGGCCAGGATCTGGCCGGAGAGCCCTACCGACTCCTGGCCCAGAACCAAGACATCGCCGGGATCAAACTTGACGGACGTAAAAGATTGCTCACCCGCGGCGGTGAAGGCAAACATCCGATGATCAGCAAAGTGCCTGCGGCAGGCGGCCCAGCTGTCGTGGACCGTCACTGTGGTCATGTCCCGATAATCCAGACCTGCGCGGCGCATTCGAGCATTGTCCAACTCGAACCCCAAAGGCTCCACCAGATGTAACTCGGAGCCACTATTCGCGCACATTCTCATCACGTTTCCGGCATTCGGCGGAATTTCAGGCTGGACAAGCACGATATGAAACACACCCCAGTATGGCTGGCCAGACTGAACCCAAACCCCGCCTACCCTAGAAGCATGTCGCGTCTCGTTCTGCTGGCCTTGGTAGGGCTGTTGACCCTGCCGTTCCTGGCCAGTTGTGATCGTGACCGTATCCCCGCCGAATACCGTGGTCAGATCAAGCAGGCTGCTCGAACGTGTCCAGACGTCTCGCCGCAACTGCTTGCCGCACAAATTGCCCAAGAATCGGGCTGGGACTCCACCGCAGTCTCTCCAGACGGAGCGGAAGGGCTGTCACAGTTCATGCCCGAAACCTGGACTGCGTGGGGTACCGACGCCGATGGCGATGGTCAAGCAGATCCTTACTCTGCTGAGGACGCGATCAAATCTCAAGCCCGATTGATGTGTCATCTTGTTGAGGTCGCGCGGGAGTCCGACGTTCCTGGTGATCCCATCGAATTAGCCTTAGCGGCCTACAACGCGGGGTGGTCACCAGTTGCCAAACACGAAGGCATTCCTCCCTTTACCGAGACGACCGACTATGTGGCCGAAATTGGGGACCGTGCTGAGAAATTTCGGGCTGAATTTTCCGCGAAAGCGAGATGACTAACTGTTGGTGCGGAGCCAATGCGCGACCGAGTCAGCCCCGCGCCTACCACTGACCAATGCTCCCTGGATAGACGGTGTGTCCCTGTGGTCGCCAATCACGAAAAGTCCGTCACCCAAGCTGATCGGTTTGCGCACTGAGAATGGAACCGTGGCGGCAGGCAATGCATTTTCGATCGGATAACAAGCCAGAAGATCTAGATCGTTTCTTGCAACTTGCAGAGCAGCTGCAGTCGCTTGTCTGGCCATCTTGGCAGACTGGTAATCCGGAAAATGCCCCACTGCCGTCGCTGCAACTAGTGAAGCGCCTTTTGGCGCATAGCTACTGGACGCAGCGTTCATAACCGCGATGTTGGCGAGACCTTGCAGCCCCGTCCCCACGGTCAATACCCGTCGTTCTACTAGTGCTTCAGGTCCACTGAAATACCACGTTGTCAGCGACTTCATACTGGATGTCTGCAGTCCCGGCAATAGCTGTTGGGCTGCTGGTGCCGCGGTGGCCACTACTACCGCCGAAGCTCGAAAAGCAGCCTGCTCAGTCTCAACTTTTCCTGGAGAGACCTTAGTGACCTGCTGATTGGTGCGGACAATATGGGCCGGTAGCTGCGAAAAGATTTGCGCCGGAAGCGCCGCCATCCCCGTTGCTGGAACTCCGGGTAGCCCGCGCGCAAAGGAACGGAGTACAAGATCGGCGTATCGACGACTGGTCTGTAGTTGCAGATCAGCGAAAACCCCGGAAAGGAATGGCGCAAGCAACTCGTGAACTGTGCGCGGCTCGAGTCCAGCATGACGGAATGCCTCTGCAATACTGACGTCCGGCCTTCGGCTGAGCTGAGCCATCGACGTAGTACCACATAGTGTGAGGTATCGAAGTAGTGCCGCCAAGCCGATCGGTCCCCCAAGCTGACCACTCGCAACCCCGGTTAGCGTTTTGGCCAATCCCGAGGGCGTCAACTGCACTGTCGTTTGCTTGTCTGTGCCCGCAACGGTCACGCCACGATCAAACTGACCGAGATCGAGCGCCTCGTGATCAAAGGTTGCCTGACCTGCTGGGTACGCTGGATTGTAGAGCTGGAAGCCGTGATCAAGGAGGTACCCATCGACAGTGTCAGTGGCCACCCGGCCACCCACCCGATCGGACGCTTCGAGCACTAACACCTCAAAGTCGGCTGCGATCAGTTTTTCGGCTGCCCGAAGGCCTGCCAGCCCGGCGCCTACTATCAGGACATCAGGCCGACTAGACATACCCCTCAACGTAGCCGAGCCGCTGCTCCCCCGCGGCCTGAGCTGGCGACTTCACCAAGGCCAGCGCCAAAGTACGAAGCGAGGTATCTGCGGCCAAGCCGCGCATGGTTCGCGCTGGCCCACCGTACGGGCGTTCCCGCAGCACCGTGGCAACCCAGGGCGGCAGGGTATCCAGGGCAGCACGCGCCAACACGTTGTATCCAGGTTTCAGTGCGGCTGGAAGTGGCGGATCCAAAATGAAACGCTTCATATCTTCAGTCTCGTCGGTGTACTCCAACTCACGACGGAATCCATTAAGAATGTCGTTCAATTCCGACACTGTCGTGGGAGGGTCCAAAACTCCCATGTGTCTGCCCACGACCGCCATATCGGCGACATAGGCATCTCGATCGATCTCACCGCTACGCCCATATCTGTCATATGCCGCAAGCATGGAGTCGACTAGACCGATATGAACCCACATGAGCAGACGAGAGTCGCCAGCCGAATAGCTGCGGCCATCGTCCAGAGTGCCGTTGACCCGGCCATGGAGTCGACGAATCCCACTCACGGCCTGCTCTGCCGCTGATTCAGATCCATAGGTAGTGATGGCGATAAATGCCCCAGTGCGCTGCAACCTGCCGAACGGATCCTCGCGATACTCGGAGTGACGATTCACGCCTGCCAATGCGAGCGGATGTAGCGACTGCAGGAGCAGTGAACGAATACCACCAAGAAATGTTGCGACCGATCCATGAACCGTCCACACTGCATCGCCCGGTTCGAACCATCCCGGCTCCCCGACTGGCGTGGAGATTTGGTCGAGAATCTGAGAGTCGCCACTGGCCTTACCTGCCAAAACCTCGCGAACCGAGCCAGCAAGCGGTGACAGCAGCGTGGACAACATGCTCATAGGCTGACATGCCCCGGCTGACCCCGCATCTTCCCCATGCTGTTGCGGGTGCGCCCGCAGCAGGTCAGCGCCACACTGTCAGGGTGGATGTACGAGCAGCCCTCGATGAGGTCCTTACCAGCGGAGCGCCCGCGCAGCAGGAGTTGGCCGCTACGTTGTTGTATTCAGAGTTGGGCAATGCAAAAGAACGAGAGGCAGCGCTACAGCTCATCGAGGCTTTTCGCAATGACCCTTACCTGGTCCGCACCGAGCCGGATTCCGAACTGAAATGACTGGACTGATCCACGACGCCGCAGCTGGGCTACTTGCGATTAGCCCGAAGCGTCCACACCACAGACATCTCGCCGGTCTTCTTTCCATCCGCTGATAGTTCGACGTCGACAGAAAACTCCGGCCGCTTCCCCTGCTCCAGTTCGGCGAGTACTTCATCGGCACTGCGGGAGAGCCGGGCAGTCGCAGTGACCGGACCCATGGCGATTGCCACGTACTTAATTTCAGCAGACACGGCAAGCGGAGTGAGCTTATCCAAGCGATCACCGAAGTTGCCGATCACGAGTAGCCCCGATGCCGACTCCGCGAGAGTGAACATTGCGCCAGCGTGTGGACCGCCAATGTGATTGTGATAGTCCTCTTGATCCGGCAGAGTCACTTCGGCCTTGTCATACGTCAGTTCACCGAACTCAAGATTGAGGGTTCCCACCATAGGAATAACCGTCGGGAACATACTTTTCACGGCTTCTAAATCCATGGACATAACCGGGAGCGTATCGGCTTAGGCTAGATACATGCCGACCACCCCCATTGCTGGGACACCTATCGCCGGGATCGACATCGACGGCGTGCTGGCTGATCCCACCCATCGTCTCCATCATCTGGATCAACGGCCAAAAAACTGGTCAGCATTCTTTGCTGATGCACATCTTGACGCCCCTCTTGCCGCTGGACTCACAGCGGTCAACGAATTGATGAACGCTGGCATCCAAATTCGCTATGTCTCGGGCCGACCCCGGTATATGGCCGATCAGACGAGATCCTGGCTCGCACGACACGATCTTCCTGACGGGCCTATGCACCTCAGACCGGCCCGCGACTATCGACCTGCTCCCGAGCTGAAACTGTCGGTCTACCAAGAGTTGGCGCAAGAATTTGAGATCCATCAAATCCTTGACGACGATGTCCGGGTCTTCGACAGGTTGAGAGATGAGGGGTTTCCCGTGGTTCTGGCCGACTGGTATCGCCCGAATACGTCAGATGCCGACGCATTAGCTCAAGCCCAGGATCGACAAGGAAGAACCTAGCGTGCCCAACAACCCACATTCGTCCACCGTCGTGGGCCGGGTAGATATCTTTCACTTGCTGCGCGATGGGGAACGCAGGGCAGTGCGTGTCTACCTGCCTCCTGACTACGAGTCTCAAACACGGAGTTACCCAGTGATCTATATGTTTGACGGCCATAATTTGTTTGATCGAAGGACCTCAAGCTTCGATCAGGAATGGCGCGTAGACAACATCATGGAGCAACTGTTTCGCGAGGATCCTATGCTTCCGGCGATCGTTGTCGGGGTTGATCCCGATCCCGCTACCGTGGCCCGATATCGCGAATATTCGATCGGCGAATGGCAACTGCCGCGCTTAGTCGACAACCCGGAGCCTCAAACAGTCGTCGGCACCGGATACCTAACAGCAGAGTTCCTCTGCGACCAGGTGAAACCGTGGATAGAACGCACCTATCGGGTGAGTCGTGACCGACAAGACACCGCAATCGCCGGATCATCGATGGGCGGTTACATGTCACTATTTATGGGAGCGCGCTATCCAGAGACATTTCACAAGGTTCTAGCCTTCTCCCCTGCCATTCTTGACTACCCCATGCGAGCTGAACAGTTGCGCAGCCTTGTTGCTGCTTCGGAGACCAAATGGGAGCAACGCATCTATCTCGATATGGGCACCGCCGAGGAGTTAGAGTACGTCACCGATCCCACCGAGCTGGTAACTTCGCTGGAACCGATGCGACGAGCTCTGAACGCAAGCGGGCGTTTTGATGTAACGATGCGGATCGTCGCCGGAGCCACGCATGACGAGGATGCCTGGGCCCGTCGATTTCCGCAGGTATTTCGTTGGGCTTTCCACAACGATGAACTACCGGGCTAATGTGTGGTGTCAGTGCTCAGGGCTCGACGTCGAATGTCGATCTCTATCTGCAGCGTCCGCATTACAGAATCGGGTAGCCCTTCTTCATCTCGCAATCGGATAAGTTCCTCCTGCTCCGCATGGATCATCTGTAGACCAACTTCTGAGCGAACCCCAACCGTGACTGGTTTTTCTTCCTCGACGGCCTCTTCTTCTCTGGCGGCACTATTCATTCGAATTTCCGCTGTCGTCCGTAGATTCTCTAAAATTGTGGAAGGGATAGGTCTGTTCCCCCGCTCTGCCTGATCCTCAATGTCTTGGAGTCGATTGAGCGCCGCTCTCGCGATCGACACCTCAGCACGCCCAAGCATTGGGCCATCATCGTCTGGGGCCAATTTGGCCCACCGGACCACCAGAGGCAGGGTTGTGCTGAGCAACAGTGACACTGCCACAAAACCTGCAGCGGCGGTTATGACTATTTCGCGCGCTTGATTTTCAGTGGAAATAACGGGAACAGTAAAAGCTGCCAAGACCGAAATCGGTCCTCGGGTACCGGCCCAGGACAGCACCACCCATTCGCGTGGATACCGCTTTAAGTCTCCATTACTAGCACTCATGATGAAGATGAAGAGGAATCGGGTAGCGGTGACAACCACGAGCGCCACGGCGACGAATGCCGCGATGTTCCCCAACTGATCATTGGGCACAAGATTAACCAGTCCAGGTATTTCCATCCCGACGAGAAAGAAGGCACCTGATTGGAGAATGAAAGCCACCGCACGCCAGATGCTCATGGCCTGCAGGCGACCGCGGTATTTGGATTGTGACGACATCTGTTGGGCAAAGATCAAGCCGGCAACCACAACGGCAAGGATCCCAGATCCGCCAATACCCTCAGCCAGACCGTAGATCGGCCATGGCGAAAGAAGAACTAAGCCGTTGGTCACGGTCACATCAGCCGACCGCCGGGCGACCACAACTAGCACTACTCCGACAATAGCCCCGACGAGAAGTCCCCCGCCGAAAGCCTTTATCGAAATCCAGAAGATGTCGCCAGCTAACAGGCTGCCACCCAAAGCCAACGAACTGCACACCTTTAACAGACTCAGCGCGGTTCCGTCATTGAGAAGACTCTCTCCTTCCAGCACATGTTGCAGCCTTCTTGGCATCCCTACTGACTTGGCGACTGCCGCAACAGATACTGCATCGGTGGGCCCCAAAATGGCACCCAGGCACAGGGCGAGGGCAACTGGGATTCCCGGCAGAAAAATGGTTGCGACTACGCCCACAGCCGCGGCACCGATGAGGACTAGTCCTATTGCCAGGAGGCCAACACGGCTGGCAACTCGACGAATATCCGAAAGCGAACTGGTCAGGGCTTCACCAAAAACCAGCGGCGCCAAGATTGCTATCAAAACTAGTTCAGGGTTTGGTGGTTCGTAGGGGGCGTCAAGAAGCACAGTGACAAGGCCCACCCCAATACCTGCGAAGAGAAGAACTAGCGCGTTATTCCAACTCCGATTCCTGCCGATCGCACCAACAATGACTGCGGCGAGGATTGCTATCCCGGTTGGCTCCAGGTTGAAGCCATTCATTCCGCGGCGAACTCTGTCACCGGAGGGCAGGCGCACACCAGATTACGATCTCCAAAAGCTTGGTCTATCCGGGACACCGGTGGCCAATATTTATCCTGCCGGCCCACACCTGAGGGATAGACTCCTTCTTCTCGGCTATACGACCGGTCCCATTCCCCGACGACATCCTCGGCAGTGTGGGGTGAGTGACGCATTGGTGATTCCGAGACATCGAGATGCCCTTGAGCGATCTGATCGATCTCCGCGCGTATAGCCGACATGGCCTCACAAAAACGGTCCAACTCGGCCAGACCTTCGCTTTCAGTCGGTTCAACCATTAGTGTTCCGGCGACTGGGAAGGACATAGTCGGGGCGTGGAATCCGTAGTCGACTAGGCGCTTGGCGATATCTTCTGCGGTGACTCCAGTCTCTTTGGTCAGCGGCCGGATATCGACAATGCACTCATGAGCTACCAAGCCATCACGCCCGGTGTAGAGAATGTCGTAGTCCTTGGCCAACCGACGAGCGACGTAGTTGGCGTTGAGGATGGCTACAGCAGTGGCCTGACGCAGACCTTCCGAGCCCATGAGTCGGATGTACGCCCAAGGAATAGGCAAAATCCCAGCACTCCCCCACGGAGCTCCAGAGACCGGGCCAACATCTCCATCGGGGAAACCACGACCAGTGGGCCCTGCCTCTGGACGCAGCGGATGTCCAGGTAAGAAGGGAGCTAGATGCGCTTTGACGCCCACCGGACCCACCCCGGGTCCGCCACCACCGTGCGGGATGGTGAATGTTTTGTGCAAGTTCAAATGGCTGACGTCCGCCCCGAAGTGTCCGGGCTTAGCTACGCCGACCAACGCGTTCAAGTTGGCACCATCGACGTAGACCTGACCTCCGGCAGCGTGCAAAAGATCGCAAATCTCGCTGACGGTATCTTCAAACACTCCGTGCGTTGAGGGATAGGTGATCATGAGAGCCGCAACTCGCCCTTCATGTTCCGCCAAGAGTCGATTCAAATCGTCGATATCAACGTCACCGTTATCTCGACATTTCACCACAACAACGTCCATACCAGCCATTACGGCACTGGCGGCATTTGTGCCATGGGCGCTGCTAGGAATAAGACACACGATGCGTTGATCGTCACCTCTGGACCGATGATAGGCACGAATAGCGAGGAGACCCGCAAACTCGCCTTGCGATCCAGCGTTGGGCTGCACCGAAACGGCGTCATAGCCGGTAATCTCGACCAGCCATGCCTCTAACTGGGCAATCAAGTCGCGGTATCCGGTCAAGTGATGCAACGGTGCAAACGGATGGAGATTGGCAAATCCAGGCCAGGAGACGGGCTCCATCGCGGTGGCCGAATTGAGTTTCATCGTGCATGAACCAAGTGGAATCATTGTTCGATCGAGAGCCATGTCTCGGTCTGACAATCGCCGCAGGTATCGCAACATCTCAGTCTCAGACCGGTTCTCGTGAAAGACCGGATGGGTCAGAAAGTCAGATGTTCGTCGCAATTCGGTGGGTATCGCTGCATCGGTGGTCTGTCCATCGGCGGCTTCGGCCTCCGAAAGTGCACGTCCAAAGTCAGGAACTGCCGTAGCGACTCCCTGCCAAATCTTGAGAATGTGCTCACTTGTGGAGAGCTCGTCGCAACTAGCGGCAACCGTGTCTCGATCTACCTGACGCAAGCTAACACCGAGGATTTCGCATTCGCGAACGATCGCTTCACCGCGACCAGGCACTCGGAACGAAACTGTGTCAAAGAAGTTGTCAGACACTAGCTCTATTCCACCGCTTTGGAGCCCCTGAGCTAAGGCTTGCGCATGCCCATGCACTCGTTCAGCGATGTCTTTGAGTCCCTCGGGGCCGTGGTAGACGGCATAAGAGCTGGCCATGACCGCTAAGAGAACTTGAGCTGTACAAATGTTGCTGGTGGCACGCTCCCGACGAATATGTTGTTCCCGGGTCTGCAGAGCGAGACGTAAAGCGGGTCGACCGTGGGAATCCTTGCTAACCCCTACTAGTCGACCGGGAATGTGTCGTTCAAGGCCTTCTCTCACACTCATGAAGCCTGCATGCGGACCACCCATACCCATCGGCACGCCAAACCGCTGCGCAGATCCGACGACTATGTCCGCGCCTTTCTCACCTGGCGGCTGCAAGAGAGTAAGCGCGAGGAGATCCGTGGCAACGACCACGGTGAGATTTCGGTCTTTAGCGACTGCAATTTCCGCACGGAGGTCTCGAACAGATCCCGAACTTCCGGGATAGGACAACAGGACACCGAAGGCATCCTCGGGCAGCCCCTGATCAGCAATATCTCGAACGTCGATTTCGATTCCGATGGGTTCGGCGCGAGTGCGAAGTACCGCCAAGGTGTGCGCATGGGTATCGATATCGACCACGAAGCGTCGTTTCTCGGTGCGAGTTGCCCGTAACGCCAGTGTCATCGCCTCAGCTGCAGCAGTGGGCTCATCGAGGAGCGACGCTTGCGAAGTAGGGAGTCCAGTTAGGTCAGCCACCATCGTTTGGAAGTTCAACAGCGCTTGCAACCGGCCTTGTGAAATTTCAGGTTGATAGGGCGTGTAAGCGGTGTACCAGGCTGGATTTTCGAGAACTCTACGTCGAATTACTGCGGGCGTTTCAGTTGCGTGATAGCCCATGCCCAGCATGGGCACTGTCACGTTGTTGCGACCAGCCAACATCCGAAGTTCCTCAAGCACCTCGGACTCTGAGCAAGCGGTTGGCAATCTCAGTTGATCGTCGGCGATACCCGTGGGTAAAACAGCGGCCAATAACTCATCAAGGGAAGCAAAACCAAGATCTGCCAACATGGCATCGTTGTCAGCACTCCGGGGACCGATGTGACGACTGGGAAAGCCGTTATTACTTCCGCCGGGCCTCTGCATGCCAGTCCCCTTCTACAGGTCTATCCAGTTCGTTGGGACCTGCGGGCAGCGAGCTCATCGACGGTCCCTTCTGGCACTACAGTATCTCCCGAGGGTGACTCACCCGGCATCTCGGACAGTGATCCCTCTACTTCCGTCCAGACACGACCGACTGCAATACCAAACACCGCCTGTCCCCCGCGCACGATATCAATGACCTCATCCTCACTCCGACATTCGTAGACCGAAGCCCCATCGCTCATCAGTGTGATCTGGGTCAAATCGCTGTCGCCGCGCTCACCGAGATACTGCACGGCGGAACGTACGTTCGGCAGTGAAACCCCCGCGTCAAGCAGACGTTTAACGATCCTCAGGACCAAGATGTCGCGGAAGGAGTACAGCCGTTGCGAGCCCGACCCAGAAGCACCCCTAATCGACGGCTCTACCAGGTTCGTTCGAGCCCAGTAGTCCAACTGCCGGTACGAAATCCCAGCAGCTTTGCTCGCTACTGGGCCTCGGTAGCCAAGATCATCGGGAATGGACCGCATCTCGCTCGAGTCGAACAAAGCTCCTTGCTCGGCATCATGAGCGCGATTGGCAGGCTCTTGACTCAACTTGTCCTCCTAGCACTGCACTCTGAAACCAAGATAGGCCTGTTTCGACTGGAAACCACAACGATCAGCAACAAGTCGAAGAAAAAGAGCTAAAAACCTTAGTTATATCTGCATTTTTTAATGCCTAAGCTGACGCTAGGGCAACCCGATCAGCAGGTCAACGACATCAGATCAGACACGCCGCAAATACTCAGGAGTCGGTCCCGAAATCCTCCGGAGTAACGTCATCCAAAAATTCTCGGAACCGCTCCAACTCCTGCTCATCCGGTTGCTCAGCAGATTCCTCTTCAATTTCCACCGAAGCCTCGGCCAACACTTCGTCAGCGCCCACGATACTGGCCCCAGTACGCAGCGCAAGGGCGATGGCGTCGGACGGACGACATCCGATTTCTTTGCCAGATTCGAAGACAAGATTCGCGTAAAACACACCATCGGTCAGATCGGTGATCCGTACTTCAGTCAAGACATCACCAAGAACCCCCAGCAGCTCCTTGATCAGGTCATGCGTCATGGGGCGCGGTGGCGCCACACCTTCTAAGGCGAAGGCGATCGCGGTTGCTTCAACGGTTCCTACCCAGATGGGCAAATAGCGATTGCTGCCGGACTGCTGTAGAAGCACGACCGGTTGGTTGGACGGCATCTCCAGTCGTACGCCGACGACATCAAGCGGTTGCACGTTCCTACTGTAGCCACACAACTGCAAGTCGGCTCATGTCTATGAGCAGCAGTTATCGTCCTGTCGGTCCTTGTCGATCGAGTTCGGACACAACGAGCCACCGATGAGCGTCACTGAACGCCCGCATGAGTTCCGCCACTGCAACCCGTCGCTCCTCAGCGCGCAGGTGTTGTACTGACGTACCAATCAGACTGGCATCTCGCGATGCGCTGTTCTTGATCTGCCTTAGATGGCGCTGGTCGATCCCCGAGGCGCGAAGCGTGGCAAAAGCGCGACACAACAGTACCTGCGCACCCGAGAATCGCTGAGCAGCGTCTGGTTCCAG
The DNA here is from genome assembly GCA_002699445.1 of Micrococcales bacterium. GTDB lineage: Bacteria > Actinomycetota > Actinomycetes > S36-B12. The sequence continues at coordinate 46,681 of PAAU01000061.1, forward strand.
AACTCCGAACTTCACTAGTTCCTTGACTGTGTCCAACGAAAGCCCGCCGTGTCGGCCTAACTCCCGCATCGTGAATCGCGACCCGGGGTCAATATCGACCGGCGTTGGCACTTCATCCGTGGGTTCCACCCCAGCCTGACCCTGACTCTCACCTTGAGGTTGAGGGTCTTCCGTCTCTTCCTCTGGAAAGAGCGTGGCCTCTAACTCCCCCGCCTCCAGTCGATCCTTGATCACCCGGAGAGGTAAATAGTGGTCACGCTGAGCCAGCAAAATCAGACGTAACCGATCCACATCTTGTGTGGTGAATCGTCGATATCCCGATGGAGCTCGGTGAGGCTCTACGAGACCTTCACCCTCGAGAAACCGGATTTTCGAGATAGAAGCATCGGGAAAGTCTGATCGCAGTAGTGCCATCACCTCTCCGATTGTCATTGTGGGCAATGATTCGTGGTGGGATATAGCACTCACTGCTGCGGCACCTCGAAGAAGTTGAAACGATACTTGCCGATTTGTACTTCATCGCTTATTCGCAACGAATGCTTCGCAACGCGCTCACGATTCACGTAGGTGCCGTTCAAGGAGTCGTTGTCCGCGAGCACCCACCCGCTGTTGGTTCGGGTAAAAATGGCGTGCTTTCGGCTCACGGTGACATCATCGAGAAAGATATCGGAGGCCTTGCCTCTACCCACCGACACAGTCTCTTGATCGAGTGGGAACTTTTCCCCTTGATCTGGACCCTTTTGGATAAGAAGCACGCCGTCCCCTGGCGCCACATCGGAGAGAACATCGGCATCTAAGGCTGGAATCGGGGCAGTTTCCCCCATGGCTTGCGCCGCGTCTATACCCGATTCCGAGGACAATGGAGTACCGCAGGCACTGCAAAACCGACTATCTGATCCGACTGGGCTGCCGCACTCAGCACATTGCCTCATCTGGAGACTCGCTGTGGATTCCACAGGAGTCTCAGGACGATCTTCGGTAGACATCAGGTCCCTCCCCAACCACCAACCCAGATGGTGGTGCCTAGAACCTAGACGCTGGGCGGACAGGGGTCAACCCTAACTCGAGGTTAAGGCCGAATCGGCCGCAGCTGCTAGGAGCCTTCCTATATTTGAGAGGTATGACTTTCGTATCCACTCGCATCGAGGGTGTCCATAGCATCCCCACCCATAGCAACATCGAGTAGCCAGCCTTCACCGTAAGGGTCGGTATTGATCATCTCCGGAGTGTCGAGTAAGGCATCGTTTCGAGCCAGCACTTCGCCGCTTACCGGGGCGTACACGTCACTCACGCTCTTCGTGGACTCAACTTCGCCGCACGGCTTACCCGCTGTGATGGTGTCGCCCACTTCAGGTAGGTCGACAAAGACGATGTCACCGAGTGCATCTTGAGCGAAATGTGTAATCCCAAATCGGATTTTTCCATCCGACTCCTTCAACCATTCGTGCTCCGCGGTGTATTTCAGCTCCTCCGGATTCACTGTGCCTCCTCGCCTTGAAATATCATCGGGAGAATCCTGCCATGACCCACCTATAGGCGCGA
>PAAU01000062.1 GCA_002699445.1 Micrococcales bacterium
GTAAGAGTGGCTCGGGGCAATCTCTGATGATTCCCCGCATACTGAGCATGACCGGTTTCCCGAGAACAGGGTCTTTCTCCCCTATCGCCATGAAGCTCTTCCCATTCCATTCTTCGCTCCACCAACGGGCTGCAGCGCGGGAAACGCTCACCCCTTCCGCAGTGGCTTCAGTAGGCACGAGTTGGGGAAATGTACGTACCCCAGCCTTGTACTCTGGCCCGGGAAACGGTGCGTCGTAGGCCGCCACTTCCGCATGGCTAAGCTGCGGGACTGACTGACGCATCAAGTTGGCCACGTCGAAGTCGGGGTTGTTGGCGACGTATTCGCGCCACGCTAGGAAGCCGGGTCCGGGAGTGGATCCGACTCCAAGACCAGTGTTCATGATCAGTAGTCGGTCTACCAGCTCCGGCAGATCCACGGGGAGAGTGAGCCCAAGAAGACCACCCCAGTCTTGCACCACCAGGGTTACGTCGCGCAACTTTAGTTCCGCCACAAAGCCCAGGAGACTTTGGCGGTGAGTATCGAAGCTGTACCAGTCGTCATCAGTCGGTTTATCACTGCGGCCAAATCCGAAGAAGTCCGGAGCCACCACCCGGTACCCGGCTTCCAGAAAGACGGGAATCATCTTTCGGTATAGGTAAGACCAAGTGGGTTCGCCGTGGAGACACAAGACTGTGGGTGCAGTTTTGGGCCCTTCATCCACGAAGGCCATTCGCATAGTGTCGAATCCGGGTAGATCCGTGAGGTAGTGAGGCTGATACGGAAATCCCGGCAAGTCAGCAAACCGGTCGTCTGGAGTACGCAAGATGGCATCAGTCATGCATGCAGTCTGACAACTAGACGACTCGACCGCCATAGCCGACGCCGTATCGATACTCGTCGCTACGTCTCGACCGATGTCATTCTTGACGCTTACGACGGTGTGCCGGAGGTTGACTCCTGATCGGTCTGGCGACCGTCGACCTCTGGCGTATCCTCCTGCTCAACCTTTATCTCCGGAAGTATCCGGTTGAGCCAGCCTGGGAGCCACCAGTTGGCACTACCGAAGCCGAACATGAGCGATGGAACAATAATGAGTCGAACGATGAAAGCATCAAAGAGCACCGCGGTCGCCAGCGCCAAGCCGAAAAGCTTAATGGTGGAGTCGTTGCTCAAGACAAATGCGCCGAAGACACTAAACATGATTGCCGCTGCAATCGCCACTACCCGGCCGGATGAAGCGAGTCCTCGTCGGATTGCTTTCCTATTCTCGCCGGTGGCAGACCACTCCTCTTGCATGCGGCTGACCAGGAAGACCTGGTAGTCCATAGAAAGCCCAAACAGAATGGCGAAGACCATGATCGGCAAGAAGGGGATGATGGGTCCGGTTCCAGCGATACCGACTAGGTTTGCTAGCCAACCCCATTCGAAGACGGCGACCGTCACACCGAGTGCGGCACCGAACGACAGCAAACTTGTGAGAGCACCGGTCAGGGGGACCAGTAGTGATCGGAAGAGAACTACAAGGGTTAGGAATCCAAGACCGATGACGACAATGAGGAATAGCGGCAGTGCGTCGGTGAGCACGGTCGTGAAATCCGAAGTGATCGCTTGCGTGCCACCGACGTAGGCTTTCGCCTTGAGTGCGGATTCCGCATCAGGAATCTGGAATGTTCGCAGTTGTTTAAGCAACGCATTGGTTTGCGGATCCTGCGGCCCCGTTGTTGGGACTACCTGCATGGGGGTGATGGTTTGCTTCGGATCCATAGGGTAGGCGACGGCGGCAGCTACCCCGGAATCGGCGCCTATGATCGCAGCGAACTCTTGCGCGGTGACGTTGTCACCCGCCTTGTCGGTTTCGATCGCCACGATGAAGGGACCATTGACTCCGGGTCCGAACCCTTCGCTCACGAGATCGTAGGCCGTGCGCTGTGGAGACCCTTCCGGCTTTCCGCTGTCGTCCGGGAAGCCGAGCGTGAGCGAAAGTAGTGGTGATGCGACGACGAGTAGAACCACGAACCCGAGCGCACCAGCGATTTTGAAACGTTTTTCCAGCCAGACTCCATAGCGGGCAAACGGTCCTTGATCGGGATCGTAAGTCTTAGGTTTGCGAGCCCAAGGCATTTTGATGGCGAAGGCCTTGCGTCCTAAGAGCGAAAGTACGGCCGGCAACAGGATGGTGGCGCCAATCATCATGATGACGACGGTGGCGGCTGCCGCCACTGCAAGGCCGTAGAAGAACTCAATTCCAAGCACGAAGAGCCCCAGCAAAGCAATTACGACCGTTATGGCCGCGAACAGTACGGCTCGTCCAGCAGTGCGAACTGCTTCTAGGGCTGCGTCGCGAGGTTCCGATCCACCATCCAGCGCTTGCTTATGTCGGTTTATCACGAAGAGCGCGTAGTCGATGCCGACAGCGAGACCGATCATTGCTGCCAGCTGAGGCGCGAACTCTGCAACGCTGAAGACGTTGGCGGTCAACTGCACTACTGACTGGCCGACCGCGAGAGAAATAACTGCTGACAGCACCGGCAGGAATGCCCCGACCAGGGAGCCAAAAGCGAATAGCAAGATGAATAGGGCGACGATGATGCCGATGGCTTCGCTACTGGGTGGTTCCTGTCCGGCGTACTCGAGAGCGTCGCCGTTAGCCCCGATGGTCAGCCCGTCAGTTGAGCTTGCGGAGTCGACGATATCGAGAATCGCATTGGCACTATCGGCGTCGATGTCCTGGGCGTCACCAGAAAAGATGACGGTGGCATATGCAACTTTGCCGTCGACGCTAGTGCCGGATGGTCCGATTGCGGCGCGAACTCTTTTCTCTTCGGGCGTGGGGTTTTGAGCCTTCTCGAGCAACTGCCCCTTGGCTTCTTCCTCAGCCGCTTTTTTTGGGCTCGATGGCGTCTGTTGAGCTTCCTGCTCGAGGGATTTCTTGACGGATTCTTCGACCGATTCGGCCTTTTTTTCCGCTGCTTCCGTATCGGGGCAGTCAGTTCCTTCCGGTGGGCCCAGTGGGCCGATGACACAGGCCACTCCCGGTACTTTTGCGGCATCACTAAGGGTTTTCGACATCGTGGTGCTGACACTCTTGTCAGTGGCGGATCCGTTGTCGGGACTCCACACGATGCGGGCAGTAGCGGCAGTTAGCGACTCCCCACCGTCCGGAACCTGTTCTAGTAATTCCTGGGCCTTCTCCGACTCAGTATTGGGAAGTGAAAACGAGTTATTGAACGTGCCACCGAAGTTCATTGCCAGGATGATGATTGTGGCGGCGAAGGCAACCCACGTCAGGATCGCAGACTTCGGATGGTTTACGGCCCAACGAGATAGCGGTCCCACAGCGAATCCATTCCTTTTCGACGCTCTCCACCGTACGGGGTTGTGAAGAGGTTGGATCGCTGAATTCCAGTTCGGCTGGGATCATTTTCCGCGGAGTTGGGCGCAGCAGGAACCGTCAAGAGGAGAAAATAGCTTGGCTGCCTCGCACCTGTCCCCGCCTCGAAAGCTACTCGAAGGCGTAGGCGCTAATGATCCCAGAGTTGCATCGTTGCTTGCCAGCCTGAGTTCGACAGGCAGCGACACAAGCCCATCCGCGGTTAGGAAGACCCTTCGGGCACACGCTCTTGGACTGCTACCGAGTCGTGACTTATGACCTCGTCCTCAGCTTCGACCGAGACTTCTGGAAGGAGTCGATTGAGCCAGCCGGGCAGCCACCAGTTGGCGCGGCCAAAGGCGAACATCAGTGACGGCACTATGATCAGCCGGACAACGAAGGCATCGAATAGCACCGCCGTTGACAGTGCAAGACCAAAGAGTTTGATCGTTGGATCATTCCCCAGGATGAAGGCAGCGAAGACACTAAACATAATGGCAGCCGCGATCGCAACGACGCGACCGGATGACGCTAAACCGCGCCGAATGGAGCGACGGTTATCGCGGGTTTTAGACCACTCTTCTTGCATACGGCTCACGAGGAAGACTTGATAGTCCATCGAGAGTCCAAAGAGGATTGCGAAGACCATAATCGGAAGGAATGGCGCTATAGGACCGGTTCCTGCAATCCCAATGAGCTCTGCCGCCCAGCCCCATTGGAACACCGCGACTGTGACACCCATTGCAGCCGCCAACGAAAGAAGGCTGGTAATAGCGCCCGTCAACGGCACGAGCAAAGAGCGGAACAGAATCACCAGCGCCACGAACCCGAGGCCAATAACTACCGTTAGGAAAAGCGGTAGTGAATCCACCAGTACCGAGGTGAAGTCCGAGGTTATTGCCTGTGTACCGCCGACGAAAGCTTCAGCAGAAGTGGTGGCCTCCGCCGCGGGAATTACGTCGTCTCGCAGCCTGTCGAGCAGCTGGGTCGTTGCCTCGTCTTGAGGTCCAGTAGTAGGAATCACCTGCATGGCCGTCACGTTCAAGTCAGGCGCGATCGGGTAACCGATTGCTGCTGCAACGCCGGGATCGCTCTTCACGGCGGTCGACATTTCTTGTACGGCGGCATTGTCGCCCGCGGTATCGGTCTGCACGGCAACGATGAAGGGACCGTTGACACCGGGACCGAAACCCTCACTCAAGAGGTCATAGGCGGTTCGAGCGCTAGAGTCGGCGGCCTTCCCACTATCGTCGGTGAACCCGAGTCGGAGCGATAAGAGCGGTGTAGCGATAACCAACAAAATAACGAGAGCGGCCGCGCCAACAGCCTTGTATCGCTTTTCAAGCCAGCCACCCCAACGCGCAAAAGCGCCTGCGTCCAGATCAGTTGGCTTGGGCTTGCGTGCCCAGGGCATCTTGATGGCGAATGCCTTACGACCCATCAAAGAAAGGACAGCCGGAAGTAAGAGAGTGGCACCGATCATCATCATGATGACCGTCGCCGCAGCCGCGATGGCCAATCCATTAAAGAAGTCGATACCCAAAACAAAGAGTCCCATGAGGGCAATTACCACGGTTGCTGCCGCGAACACCACGGCTCTTCCGGCCGTCCGGACAGCTTCATGGGCGGCAGACTTAGGTTCGGTACCTGAGTCAAGCGCCTGTTTGTATCGGTTGATGACGAATAAGGCGTAGTCGATACCTACTCCTAGGCCGATCATCGCCGCCAAAGTCGGCGCGAACTCAGCTACGTCGAAAGAGTTGGCGGTGAGTTGGACGAGAGCCAGACCGACGCCCAATGAGATAACGGCGGATAAAACCGGTAGTACAGCCCCGATCAAGGAGCCAAAAGCAATAAGCAAAATGAACAAGGCGACCGCAATGCCAATCGCCTCGCTGCTGGGCGGCTCTTGGCCTGCGAATTCGAGTGCCTGACCATTAGCCCCGACCGTAAGTCCGTCGGTGCCGTTGGCCGCAGCGACAGCGTCGAGGACAGCCGTCGCGCTGGCGGTATCCAGGTCCTCTGCGTCGCCGGCAAATACTACAGTTGCATAGGCGACAGTCCCGTCGACGCTGACTCCCGCGGGTGTCATCCCGGCCAGAACTTTTGCCTCCTCAGGAGATGGCTGCGCCGCAGTATCAACGCCTCCTGTTGCCTCGGCCAGTGCTGGGTCATTTGCGTCCTGAATCCCCTGCTGGCTGGTGCCAGCCTGAGCATTTTCAGCCGGCTGCTCGGGGCAGTCTTTTCCGAGCGGTGCACCATAAGGCCCCACAACACAAGAGACACCCGGAACCGCAGCGAGTTCTTCTAACGTGACGGAGATCGTTTGCGCCACGGCGGGGTCGGTGGCTGAGCCTTCATCTGGTTGCCACACCACCTTTGCCGTTGCAGCGGTTAGGGAATCCGCAGCACCAGGTATTTGTTCGAGGAGTTCTTGAGCCTCAGCGGACTCAGTGTTCGGAAGCGAGAAAGAGTTGTTGTACTGACCGCCGAAGTTAGCTGCGAGAAAGAAGATCCCGGCAGCCATAGCCAACCATGCCAATATCGCCGTCTTCGGCTTGTCAACTGCCCATCGAGATATGGGACCCATGTTTTCCTCCATAAACAACCGGTTGGTTACCTGTGCGCCTGCTTCCAAAGGTACGGGGGAGTTTGGTCGCTGCAAGTCGACGGCGGTGTGAGAAAGATCAATCTTTGTCAGGAATATTCTGGTTGTTGTGCCTAGAAAGACAGAGCTGTCACTATGTCAGCAACGGTGTACGGCGTGGGCCGATCACGACAAAGCGCTAGCACAGTGCCATCTCGTTCCACGGCCGCGACCACGATAGTGTCGTCGCCTTCAAGATCCAATTCTCGGAGGACTTGCTGTACATCGGTGTAGCACGTCCAGGTGCGGGCGTTGATCTCTGGAACCCCGATTCCAGAAGCCATGCCGCCGTCAATGAGGGAACGAACCGGACCCCAGCGGCGCTTAAGTACAGGAACCTCAATGATTGCTGTCTCGGTGTCGTTGGCGGCAGCCGTGAGCGTTGCCGGGATTCCCTCATTTTCGAGAGCAGCGATCCACAAGTCAACGTCTGACTGGTGTCTCTGCTGGAAGGCCAGAATTACCGCGGTTCGCCGCGCCGGAAGTTCTTCGGGAAGTTGATACTCCACACCGGAGAGCGACTTGGTGTCGATATAAGGAAACCTCATGCTGCATCGCCGGCCAGCACTGTGATGCTGATGCCCTGACGGCCCGGACCGGGGGGTTTTCGCAGTAATCGCTTTCCAAAGCCCTGTACTGCCTGGGACATATTCATGGCCCGAGCTTGCCAACCGTATTTATGGAGTAAGAGACTTTCGACCCAGCGAGTATCGCCAGCGTCAAGCAAAGTGGCCTTGCCGTGGAACTCTGGGCCAGAGATTTGCCCACGGACATCACAGGCCGCGATGAGGACAGCTGTGTTGTTGCGTAGCCGTTTAATTTTTCCAGATTCGGCGCCAGTGATCACGTAAAGCCGGTCCGCCTCGCGCATCACCCACACCGGTGTGGCGACCGGTGTTCCAGTCTTTCGGAAAGTAGTGAGACTGAGGTATTTGCCGTCACCGAGACCTGCAGTGGGATCGTCGTTCACATCTTTGAGCCTAAGTCGTGTTGGGTTGAGCACCAACTGCGCATCTNGCAGCGNGGGGTTGTTTCCCGGCTTTCCACACAAAATACGGTCACTTGNTACAAAATATCGANCATAATCAAGCAATATGAGTCGATCTGACTCATATTGCTTGATTATGGAATAGACAGACGCCTTCAGTGTGTTGGAGTATATGAAGTACCTGATTGGGCCGCATGTGGCCCTCCGGGACACACATAGACCAGGAGGAACAGTATGAGCCGACCAGTCGGCATAGACCTCGGAACGACCAACTCGGTTGTTGCCGTGCTTGAGGGTGGCGAGCCCTCCGTAATAGCGAACTCAGAAGGACAGCGCACAACGCCGTCCGTGGTTGCGTTTGCCAAGAACAATGAAGTGCTTGTTGGTGAGGTTGCCAAGCGACAGTCGGTCCAAAATGCTGACCGCACTATCCGCTCAGTAAAGCGTCACATGGGCACGAACTGGAAAATCGACATTGATGGCCACGGCTATACAGCACAAGAAATCAGTGCCCGCGTACTCCAGAAACTAAAGCGCGATGCCGAGGCCTACCTTGGTGAGTCCGTCACTGACGCGGTAATCACGGTGCCGGCTTACTTCAATGACGCCCAACGTCAAGCGACCAAGGAGTCGGGCGAAGTGGCGGGGTTCAACGTGCTGCGAATCATTAATGAGCCCACTGCTGCAGCCCTCGCTTACGGGTTGGAAAAGGGTGACGACGATCAAACCATCTTGGTCTTCGACCTCGGTGGTGGAACATTCGACGTATCGTTGCTCGATATCGGCGATGGGATCGTAGAAGTCAAAGCCACTAGTGGCGATAACCATCTTGGTGGTGACGACTGGGATCAAAAGATTGTGGATTGGCTGGTCGAGGAGTTCAAGAACAAGAACGGCATTGATCTCACCAAAGACAAGATGGCAATGCAGCGACTGCGCGAGGCTGCGGAGAAGGCCAAGGTTGAGCTGTCTTCTTCGACTCAGACCTCCATCAACCTGCCCTACATCACGGTTGACGCAGAGAAAAACCCACTGTTCCTTGACGAGGATCTCTCGCGGGCACAGTTTGAGAAGCTGACCGCGGATCTGCTTGATCGGACGAAGAAGCCGTTCGAGAATGTGCTGAAAGATGCCGGCGTCACGATTAAAGAAATTGATCAGGTCGTGCTTGTAGGCGGATCGACGCGTATGCCAGCGGTTGCTGACCTCGTGAAGAAGATGTCAGGTAAAGAGCCCAACAAGGGTGTAAATCCCGATGAGGTTGTTGCTGTGGGTGCGGCACTACAGGCAGGCGTGCTCAAGGGTGAAGTGAAAGACGTTCTCCTACTCGATGTAACGCCGCTTTCCCTTGGTATCGAAACCAAGGGTGGCATTATGACCAAGCTCATTGAGCGAAACACCACCATCCCGACAAAGCGCTCCGAGACCTTCACCACGGCAGAAAATAATCAGCCGTCGGTGTTGATTCAGGTGTATCAGGGTGAGCGAGAGATGGCCGCGTTCAACAAGCGATTGGGCACGTTCGAACTCACCGGCTTGCCACCGGCGCCGCAGGGAGTGCCTCAGATCGAGGTCACCTTCGATATCGATGCCGATGGCATCGTCCATGTCTCCGCCAAAGATACGGCTACGGGCAAGGAGCAGTCGATGACCATCACCGGCGGCTCTGCATTGTCGGAGGACGAGATTGATCGGATGACGAAGGACGCCGAAGAGCACGCTGAGGAAGACCTGAAGCGTCGCGACGAGGCCGAAACTCGGAACTCGGCAGAGACCTTGGTCCACCAGACCGAGAAATTCTTGGGTGAGAACGCCGAGAAGATCCCGGAAGATGGGAAATCAAACGTGGAGGGTCCATTGGAAGAGTTGAAGAAAGCTCTCCAGGGCACCGACGTTGAGGAGATCAAGTCGACCATGGAGAAAGTCGGTACTGCGACTTCAGCACTTGGTGCCTCGATGTACGCCCAAGCCCAAGCCGAGCAGCAAGATGCTGGTGGTGGCGAAGGCGGAGACGGTGACGAGGACATCGTGGAAGCCGAAATCGTCGATGAGGATGAGGACAAGTGACTCAGCATCCTTGGACACCCGACGGGGGGGAGCGAGCCGCTCCCCCCGTCGGCGACCCTGAGTCTGAATCGGACGAGGGTATTCGGTTTCGGGACAAGCGAAAAGTAGATCCCGACACCTATGAAGTCCGCGAAGAGTCGGCCACCGTCGAGGCGCCGATCACCGAAGAGTCAGATCCGGATCAACCAGAGGCTGGGAACGAACGAGTTGACGAGCTGACGCTGGATTTGCAGCGTCTTTCAGCGGAGTTTGCGAATTACCGACGACGAGTCGACCGAGATCGAGAATTGAATCGAGATCGAGCTGTCGGTGAAGTTGTCGGTGACTTGATGCCAGTTCTGGATGACATCGAACGCGCCCGAAGCCACGGGGAACTAGACGGCGGCTTCAAGGCCGTAGCTGACGCAGTGGAAGCGGTAGCTGCCAAATTTGGCTTAGCCCGATTTGGTGCGACTGGCGAAGCTTTCGACCCGCACGTTCACGAGGCTATGACCTCTGATGTGGACGCTCAGGTGTCCGAACCGACCGTTACCGCGGTGTATCAGGTTGGTTTTCGGTTAAAAGAGCAGGTTTTGCGTCCGGCACGGGTAGCCGTGTCGAATCCAGAGTGAGTAGATATTGAGTAGTTCAACAGTGAAGGAGGTGTGACGTGGCAATTTCACCAGATCAAGCAGGTAAAGACCTATACAAAGACCTTGGCGTTGCCAAAGACGCCTCGCAATCTGAAATCAAGAAGGCCTACCGCAAACTGGCACAGGAGTTACACCCGGATAAGAACCCAGATAACGCACGGGCTGAGGAGCGATTCAAAACCGTGTCTGAAGCTTACTCAGTTCTGTCGGATGAAAAGAAGCGGAAAGAATACGACGAAGCGCGTGAGGGTGGATTCCGATTCCCAGGCGGCGGCAACGAGGGTGGTGGGAACTTCAGCGACATCTTTGGTGGCGCTGGGAGCAACGTCAACCTTGGTGATTTGTTCGGAGGCATCTTCAATAGAGGTGGCGGCCAGCCTGGAGGTCCGGGACCGCGGCGAGGTAGACGTGGGGCGGATGTCGAATCCGAGGTGTCGCTGTCCTTCGAGGATGCGCTCAACGGCGTGACCCTACCGCTGCAACTCACCGGTGATGCGGCCTGCAATGTATGCCACGGAACTGGAGCTAAAAGTGGAACTGTTCCACGGTTGTGTCCTTCGTGCGAAGGCACAGGCCAGGTATCGCGTGATGCCGGAGCATTCGCTTTCCCGGAACCATGCCCGCAATGTCGGGGTCGCGGCCTAGTAGTTGATGATCCGTGTGCCGCGTGCCGAGGGACCGGTCGCGGAACGTCAACTCGAACAGTACAGACGCGTATTCCGGCTGGTGTCAAAGATGGTCAACGAATCCGGATCGCTGGCAAGGGCGCTCCAGGAGAGGGAAGTGGCCCACCCGGAGATCTCTTCGTCGTGGTCCACGTGCTCAACCATCCGGCGTTTGGTCGGTCCGGCGACAACGTCACGGTCAAGGTCCCGGTCTCGTACCCCGAGGCAGCCCTTGGAGCCCAGATCAAGGTCCCGGTACCTGGTGGCAAGACCGTCAAGTTGAAGATACCTGCGGGTACTGCGAACGGCCGAAAATTCCGTATTCGGGGCAAAGGTGCCCGACGCCGGGACGGTAGCAATGGCGACTTGCTCGCCACTGCTGAAGTAGAAGTTCCGGCAAGCCTTGATGAATCAGCCCGGGAAGCCTTGGAGAGCTATGCTTCGGCCCTTGGAGAGACGAACCCACGCGCAGAACTGATGCGCAATGCCGGCGTCTCAAACGGCGGTGGCTAATGGCTGACCCGACGCGCAGCAGGATACGGCACTTGCCGAGGCCGGATGACGATCAACCGGTCTACGTGATCTCGGTGGCGGCCTCACTGGCGGGTTTACACCCCCAAACTTTGCGGCAGTACGACCGGCTCGGACTAGTGTCACCTGCCCGCGTGAATGGGCGGAACCGGCTGTACTCCGTGCGCGACATCAGTCTGTTGCGGCGAGTGCAGCAGCTGGGAGATACCGGAGTAAATCTCAGCGGCATCATCCGAATCATTAAGCTCGAGGAGGAGGTCGAGATGCTGCGAGAGCGCATTGACGATCTGACTAGCGAACAGCACTCCCGAGCGCTAGTACTGGCAAGACCACGGCGACGGCGGTCGAGCTGAATCTAAGGAGACATTTATGGATTTGAAGTTCACCACGAAAAGTCAAGAAGCCATTAGTGCTGCAGTTCAGCAGGCTGCCTCGTTAGGGAATGCGCACGTAGAGCCGCCGCATCTCCTCAGCGCACTATTGGGTCAAGGTGAAGGCATTTCGCTGGCTCTCTTGACGAACCTTGGCGTAAATTTGGCGGACCTAGCGAATGCGGTTGAGCAACAACTGCGGGAGTTGCCCAGCGCCTCAGGTTCGTCGGTGTCAGCGCCCCAGTTGAGTAATACGGCATACCAAGTGCTGAACGACGCACAAGCCTTAGCAGCTGAACGTGATGACGAATTTATCTCCACTGAGCACATCCTGATTGCCTTGGCTCAGTCAGATACCGAAGGTCCCTTGCTTACGGATTCCGGCGCGACCCCGGTGGCATTGTTAGATGCCCTGGCCTCGCTACGTGGTTCTGGACGGGTGACAACTCCGGATCCCGAAGGAACCTTCCAAGCATTGGACAAATATGGCCAAGACCTAACAGAGCTGGCTCGGGACGGCAAAATTGATCCCGTCATCGGTCGTGATTCCGAGATCCGTCGAGTGGTTCAGGTGCTATCGCGTCGAACCAAGAACAACCCGGTGCTCATTGGGGAGCCGGGAGTCGGCAAGACTGCCGTCGTTGAAGGCCTGGCCCAGCGCATCGTTGCTGGTGATGTTCCGGATTCATTGCGAGGAAAGACACTCATCGCGCTGGATCTTGGCGCGATGGTGGCGGGGGCAAAGTACCGTGGCGAGTTTGAAGAACGACTGAAAGCGGTCCTGGAGGAAATTAAAGAGTCGGAAGGTCAGGTCGTCACCTTCATCGATGAGCTGCACACGGTTGTCGGTGCGGGTGCGAGCGGCGATTCGGCGATGGATGCAGGGAATATGCTTAAACCGATGCTAGCTCGCGGTGAGCTGCGCATGGTGGGCGCTACGACTCTGGACGAGTACCGCGAGAATATTGAAAAGGATCCTGCGTTGGAGCGCCGGTTCCAGCAGGTCTTGGTTGAGGAGCCCAGTGTCGAGGACACGATAGGCATCCTGCGGGGTATCAAGGAGAAATACGAAGCCCACCACAAAGTTGCGATCGCAGATCAGTCGTTGGTGGCTGCCGCTACGCTGTCGGACCGCTACATTACGTCCAGATTCTTGCCCGATAAGGCAATCGATTTAGTCGATGAGTCGGCCTCGCGGTTACGTATGGAAATTGATTCTTCTCCGGTTGAAATTGACGAACTGCAGCGCTCAGTAGACCGATTGCACATGGAGGAACTCGCACTTTCCAACGAGAAAGATGATGCATCGGTCGACCGGTTGGCAAAACTAAAGGCTGACCTTGCGGACAAAGAAGAAAAGCTTCGCGGTCTTCGCGCACAGTGGGATCAAGAAAAGAAAAGCCTTGATCTTATTGGTGAACTGAAGATTCGCATCGATGAACTGCGCAGTGTTGCCGAGCGGGCGGAGCGAGACGGCGACTTTGAACAGGCCTCTCGTGTTCTCTATGGCGAAATTCCGGCCCTCGAAGCGAACCTCACCGATGCGGTGGCTAACAGTGACGATCGTGATGACGCCATGGTTGCCGAACAGGTGACAGCCGACGACATCGCTGAAGTGGTCGCAGCTTGGACCGGTATACCTGCTGGCCGTTTGATGGAGGGCGAAACGCAGAAGCTGTTGCGGATGGAAGAGGTGCTCGACGAGAGAGTTGTCGGTCAGCCAGAGGCAGTTCGAGCAGTCTCTGATGCGGTACGTCGGAGTCGAGCGGGAGTGGCAGATCCAGATCGTCCGACTGGATCCTTCCTATTCCTGGGCCCAACAGGCGTGGGTAAGACGGAACTAGCCAAAGCGCTGGCGGAGTTCCTGTTCGACGACGAACGAGCGATGACTCGGATCGATATGAGTGAGTACAGCGAGAAGCATGCTGTCGCACGTTTGGTTGGTGCTCCTCCCGGATACGTCGGCTATGAAGAAGGTGGCCAACTAACCGAGGCGGTGAGACGCCGCCCCTATACCGTTGTCCTCCTCGACGAAGTAGAGAAAGCGCATCCGGAAGTTTTCGATATTCTGTTGCAGGTACTCGATGACGGTCGTCTCACTGATGGTCAGGGACGCACCGTAGATTTTCGCAACGCAATCCTACTCCTGACATCGAACTTAGGATCTCAATACTTGGTCGATCAATCGTTGGACTACGAGAAGCGACGGGAAATGGTCATGGATGTGGTTCGTAGTTCGTTCAAGCCGGAGTTCCTCAACCGTCTGGACGAGTCGGTCATGTTCAACCCACTGAACACTACGGATCTCGTTCGAATCGTGGACATCCAGTTGGAACAGCTGCAGCGTCGTTTGTCAGATAAGCGCTTGATTCTGGAGGTTTCGCAGGCAGCAAAAGACTGGCTAGCGATGAACGGATTCGACCCCGCCTACGGCGCTCGCCCACTGCGGCGACTCGTCCAGTCTGCAGTCGGAGATCAGCTGGCGCGGGAAATCCTCTCCGGTGAAATTCGTGATGGCGACACAATATTGGTCGACGTAGCTGATGAATCCCTTGATGAGCTCTCGGTGAGACGAGCCTAACTCCGCGCCTGATGCGTTAAAGATTGGTCGATTCGGGACCTAGGTCAATATGAATTCTTCGTATCCTGACTGAACTGCGGATGTCTGGACGATTTCTGGAAACCGAACGCAACGAGATCCATGTGTAGGCTGCGGGCGTGGAAGAAAAGTCGCGGTGGGATGGGCTGCCTCGACGGCTCTTCTCGGAAGCGCTCGGAACCGGCCTCCTAGTTGCGGCGATCGTAGGATCGGCAATTATGGCGAGCCAGCTCACTGGTGACGCTGCCCTGACACTACTGATCAATATGTTTAGTACCGTTTTGGCGCTCGGTGTCCTGATCTGGATCCTTGGCCCGGTGTCTGGTGCGCACTTCAATCCCGCAGTAACCCTTGTCGCCGCCATTCGCCGAGAAGTACGTCCTCGAGAAGCCATTCTTTATATCGTCATGCAGGTGGGGGGTGGCCTACTAGGTGTCGCTTTGGCCAACGTCATGTTCGATCTCCCGGCTTGGCATACCTCTGATAAAGAGCGGTCGGCACCGGATCTCCTCCTCGGAGAAGTGGTCGCTACCGCTGGACTACTACTGGTAATCGGAGCGCTCACGAGAACTGCCAACGGTCGACTGGGCCCCCTTTTGGTCCCCGCTTGGATCGGTACGGCAATGTTTTTCGCGTCCTCAACTTCTTTCGCCAATCCAGCCGTGACCATTTCGAGAGCCTTCACCGACACCTTCTCGGGGGTTGACCCCGCCTCCGTTGCGCCAATGGTTCTGGCACAACTTGTTGGTGCCGCGATTGGGGCGGCAATCACAGAATTGCTCTATCCGAGACGCGGCATCCCTGAACCCCTCGATTTACCGGCACCCGTCCACGACGTCCGGCCCGATGAACCGGGCCGATGAGGAGAAGCATGAGCACAAAACCCAGCGTTTTGTTCGTCTGCGTCCATAACGCGGGACGTTCCCAGATGGCCGCGGCGTACCTCGCAGAACTGGGAGATGGTCGCATAGAAGTGAGGTCGGCAGGTTCAGCGCCCGGAGCTGAAGTGAACCCAGCAGCAGTCGAGGCGATGGCGGAAGATGGAATCGACATGAGTGCGGCTCAGCCCAAGATTCTGACTGATACCGCGGTGCAGGCTAGTGATGTCGTCATCACGATGGGATGCGGAGACGCCTGCCCGATCTATCCCGGTAAGCGGTACGAAGATTGGGTGTTGGCTGATCCGGCTGGAAAGGGTGTCGAGTCGGTACGACCGATCCGAGACGAGATCAAGCAACGGGTTCAAGAGTTAGTCGATCAGCTTACGAGTCCCGATCAGTGAATGGGGGAAGAGGAGTGGTTGGCCGGCGATTGAGTCCGGTGGCAAGCCGTTCCGCTGCCTCTGCCAGTTGGCTGGGTTGCTTGCAGAAGGCCCAGCGCACGTAGGGGGCGCTCGCCGCGGGATGATCGCTGAGAGCGGCATGAGGGATGGCCACGACTCCCGCGTTCTGGGGTGACCACTGGCAGAATTCGTTCCCGTCGGTAAAGCCCAATGACCGCACGTCTGTCGTCACGAAGTAGGTGCCCTGAGTGGGCAGCACCGTGAAACCCAGTTTGGTCAATGCCGAGCTGAGCTGATCCCGTTGCTGGGCAAGCCCTTCGCGGAAATTCTGGTAGTAGTCGTCGGGTAACTGAAGTGCTTCAGCAATCGCCCATTGAAATGGACCGCTGGACACATAGGAAAGATTCTGACGAACCACTCGTACTGCGCTGATGAGGTCGGCTGGCCCTGTTGCCCAGCCGACCTTCCAACCCGTAAAGGAGAACGACTTTCCAGCCGAACCGATCGTGATCGTGCGGTCCCACATCTGTGGCAGAGTTGCGATCGGTACATGCGGATGGCCGTCGAACCATAGATGTTCGTACGCTTCATCAGCAAGCACGATGACGTCGTGTTTTATGGCTAAGCGGGCGACTTCGGTCAGCTCTGCCTCTGTGAAGACGACGCCGGTGGGATTGTGTGGCGAGTTCAGGATCAGCATCCTGGTGCGGTCAGTTATGGTCTTCGCCAGCGTGGTCAAGTCGGGACGTAGCCCAGGGCCCGTCAACGGAACGCAGACCCGATCAGCTCCGGCAAGTGACGTGACGGCGGCATAGACGTCGAAATAGGGATCGAACATTACTACCTCGTCGCCGGGTTCAACGAGAGCCAGCACTGTTGCACCGATCGCCTCCGATGCTCCTGTTGTAATGCAGATCTCAGTACGCCATCGAGGGGTAAGACCGTAAAACCGATCTTGATGTGCTGCTACTTGTTGTCGCAGTTCCGGTAGACCGTGAGCGGGGGGGTACTGGTTGCCGCGCCCATCAGCGATAGCCCGCATGGCAGCCTGTTTGATGGACTCTGGACCATCCTGATCGGGAAAGCCCTGACCGAGATTAATCGCTTCAAACGCGATGGCTTGCGCCGACATCTCGCCAAAGATGCTGGTCTGATGAGAGCGCATTCTGCGGACTAGGTCGTCTGGCATACCTCATGGTGCCGTACCCGATGCCGATAGCTGCACTTAGTAGGTCCCTGGCGGGAGACTAGGTAGCACGGAGCTCCGTTAGTTCTTCCCGTCGGTCAGCGGTGAAGTATTCGTCGTATCGACGTTTGGCATCGTCTCCGAAAAGCAAACGACAGGCTTCGTGGATGCCATCCGCATTTTCGATCTGGTCGTTATCGATAACCAATGCGATCTTCGAGCGACGCCGCAAGAAGTCGTCGAGTTTAGTCACCATCTCCGTTTGGGCCGCGTAGAACAGTTCAGCCCTGACGTAGTCGGCGCCGGAAATGACGTCTTGGGCCATTCTGGGATCATCACGAATAGCTTCCAACATGGCGAAGGCCCGCAAGCCGTACCGTCGCCATAACCGGGTGGCAAGAGTCTCGTAGGACTTGCCTTGTCGTACCCGGTCCAGTCCCATCAGTCGGGCTTGACGGAAAAATTCGGTACGAGTGGCTTTGGGCGGCTCGCCGTACCAGGACTTCCGGTCTTTGCTTAACTGAATCCCTAGTTCTGCGATCTCTTCGCAGACTTCGTGACCGATATTGACGCAGTCGGTTAGTTTGCCACCGAAGATGCTGATCCACGCCTTATCTCGGTCACTCTCCATCGCATGCTTACGAGATAGCGACGTCCAGTCCACATCGTCGCTGGAATTGTCGTGGGCTTCAACGACAAGCGGTCGAACGCCACAACGAGCGGAAATGATTTGGTCGGGTGTAATGGGCTCCTCCAACGCGAGACGTTCATTGATCTGCTCCAACAGAAAGTCCCGGTCCTCCTTCGTTACGTGAGTGACTGGGTCAGTGACCCGTTCATCTGTGGTCCCAATGACGGAGCACGGTCCCATAGGGATGACGTAGAACAGTCGCTGGGTGTCGTCGAAGAATGCTAGTACCCGTTCCGCGTCGGCTATTCGCGGAACAATCAGGTGTATCCCTTTGGAATAGACGATGCGGTGTGCGGTTGTGATGTCGTGTGCCTCGTTGACTTGATCCACAAACGGCCCCGCGGCATTAACGATAGTTTTCGCGGTGGCCGTGAACTCGGTGCCACTGTCGGTGTCCCGGAGCCGAGCATGCCAAAGGCCGTCGCGACGCTCGGCGCCCTGCAACTCGACGTAGTTCGCGCAGACCGCTCCGGAGTTAAGAGCCGAACGGATGAAGCCGAAGACAAAACGGGAATCGTTGTCCACGATGTAGGCGTCGGAGTATTCGATCCCGCCGAGAAGATTGTCGGTTCGGACCACTGGTTCGATGTTGTGGATTTTCTCCGCGCTCAGGATTGCTGGGGGTTGAGTGAACAGGTTTCCGATCACCCAGTAGGCCGTAGCCCCTAACCCCGCGAACCAGGGGGGATAGGGGGAGTTATTGTCCAGCGCGCCGAGAAACCGGATCTCCCGCAGATTGGCGGGGTAGGCCTTGATGAGGTGGTTGCGGGACTTACAGAGATTGCGAACAAGACGTAGTTCGTAATTCTCCATGTATTTGAAGCCGCCCCACACCAGGTTGGACGAGTGCATCGAAGTGAAGCCGGCGAAGTCGCCGCGGTCGATGACGGCGACGCGAGCACCCCTCGAGGCGAGAGCTGCGGCTGAGACAGCCCCATTGATACCGCCGCCCACGATCAAGACGTCGAAGACGCCAGAGTCTAATTTCGCTATGTTGCTGTCTCGCAATGCCATGAGGAAAAAATAGGGCAATCTAGCTTTCGGTGCGCGATGGCGGTAGCGATAGCTCCCGATTAGCGGAATGCCGGGCGATTCAGTCCATAACCCGAGCCCGTAAGGCACCTTCAGCGCGACGCTGAGCGGCACGCCAGTATCGGATCGGAAGGCTGATGGCTTGGTAATGCCTGCCAGCCACGCTGATCGGTCGACCTCGTCGTGAATCGTGCAATGCTCGATCCACGACTTCGTTGACGTCCAGCCAGAGCCAGTCGGGAGCGTTGGAGACATCCATCTCAGCTCGGCTGTGAAATTCAGTGTGGGTGAGGCCGGGGCACACAGCGGTAGCAGAAACGCCAGTTCCAGCGAGTTCGTGGGAAAGGCCCTCGGTGAAGGTTGTCACCCAGGCCTTCGCCGCACTATAGGTTCCGCTGGTCATCCACCCAGCGATGCTGCTGATATTGATGACCGCCCCAGAATTCCGCTTGACCATGCCAGGTAAGACCGCGTGACTGAGTCGCATGGTGGCGGTGACCATCACGTCAATCATTTGCTGTTCAGCGTCGAGATTCCCCCCGATGAAGCTTTCACGAATCCCGAATCCTGCGTTGTTGACCAGGAAATCCACGGAGTTATTAGAGTCACTCAGGCGATCGCCCACCAAATCGACTTGATCGCGATGGGATAGGTCGATATCCAAAACGTCGACGTTTACGCCATGGCTACTGGAGAGAACAGCGGCAACCCTCTCCAAGCGATCACGATTTCTAGCGACCAGGATGAGGTTGTGGTGTTCAGCGGCGAGGCGCTCTGCGAAGGCTAGGCCAATACCGGAGGAGGCACCTGTGATTAATGCAGTAGTCATCTATCGAGGCTACGCCCCCTCTTTTCCTGGCGAGTTGGAGCGGATTGCCGTTACTTGCGTCACATCTACTGTGACTTGCGGCACACCGATGTCGCCGTTTGGCTCCAGCCCGCGTACTCTCTGAGGAAGGCAATGGAGGATAAATCGTGTCTTTGCTTTTCAACCCACAGACCTATGACCCATCTAGTTTCGACCCTGAAACTCAGCGGCAACTAAAGTTGCTCATCGAATTCTTTGAGAACAAGGGCAAGAACCTCAGCAAGGAGGAGTTTTACTCTGGTGTCTGGTACGCAGACTTCCTTGAGATGGTCGCCGAAGAAGGAATTTTCTCTACCTTTGGCACGCCCTCTGAGATTGGCGGGCTGCTAGGAGGCGGAGAAGGCGCCGAGCAGTCCCGTTGGGACATGGCCCGAATCAATGAGCTCAATGAGATCCTCGGGTTCTACTCCCTAGCCCACTGGTACGTGTGGCAGGTTAGCGTTCTCGGGTTGGGGCCGGTATGGACCAGCGAGAATGATGAAGCTCGCGCGACTGTCGGAAAGATGTTGGAATCCGGATCTATCTTCGGCTTCGGGCTTTCAGAAAAAGAGCATGGCGCGGACATCTACTCCAGCGATATGATTCTCAGTCGCTCTGGCGAGGGCTGGACGGCAAGCGGCGGCAAGTACTACATCGGAAACGGCAACAAAGCCGGACGGTTGAGTGTTTTTGGCAAGTTTGCTGACGACGACCCCGAATACCCCGGTGAATATGTCTTCTTCTTGGTTGACACTCAGCACGAAAAGTATGAGTTGCTGAAGAACGTCGTCCACTCGCAGATGTATGTCGCAGCCTTTGATCTGCACGAGTACCCGGTTTCACGAGCCGACATTTTGCATGTGGGCAAGCCCGCGTGGGACGCGGCGCTGGCGACGGTAAATGTTGGCAAGGTCAACTTGGGCTGGGCGAGCATCGGTATCGCTGAGCACTCTTTCTATGAGGCAATCACTCACGCGAATAACCGGATTCTTTACGGGAATCGAGTGACCGATTTCCCACACGTACGCCGGATGTTGGCGGACTCGTACGCGCGGCTGATCGCGATGAAGATTTTCGCAGCACGTTCGGCCGACTACTTTCGTAGTGCCTCGGAGGAGGACCGTCGCTTCCTCCTCTTCAACCCGATCACTAAAGCCAAGGTGACGAGCGAAGGCGAGCGTGTCATTGACCTCCTTTGGGACGTTATCGCGGCCAGAGGGTTTGAGAAAGATACCTATTTCAGCCGGGCGGCTACAGATATACGGGCACTGCCGAAACTTGAGGGCACCGTGCACGTCAATATTGCGCTGGTCCTGAAGTTCATGCCGGCCTACCTCGGTGCGGCGCACGGAGCGGACCAGGATTACGAGCCCATCCCGGTGCGGCAAGACGCCGCGGATGACGGCTACCTCTTCAAGCAGGGCCCAGCCAGTGGCTTGAGCAAGATCAAGTTTGCTAATTGGAAACCAGCCTTCGAGCGGTTCGCCCACTTACCAAACGTCAAGATTTTCCTCGAGCAGATCGATGCGCTAACGCAGTTGGTCATGACCGCCCCGCCGACCGAGGCGCAGCAGAAGGATCTCGATTATCTTCAGGTACTGGGCCAGTTGTTCGCCCAGGTTGTGTATGCCCAGTTAATATGCGAGTCGGCTGCACTGGCCATGGATTCGGGCGAGATCCGTCCAGGATCGGTTAGCCAGCTGGATCATTTGACGGAGGCCCACGTCGATCGCATGTTCGCTGTGTTCGTACAAGATACAGCTGAGCAGGCAGTGGCTCTTCACGGCCAAGCTTCGGCTACCGATCAGCAGCGCTCGGGGGCCTTCGGACTGATTCGCCACCCCGTTATCGAGCAGGATGCCGAGGACGCTTTCGTCACTGAGGTGCTGTCCTATGACGGCGCCTATGAGTGGCGGCCGTGACGGCGGACTCGGGCCAAACGGCCCATTCTCGAGACGGACTTCGCCAGCAAATTCTCGATAAGGCAGTTATTCATGGAGAAGTCACGCTGTCTAGTGGTCGGCAGGCTGACTATTACGTCGATCTGCGGCGGGTAACTTTGGACGCGCAGGCAGCGCCGCTCGTGGGACAGGTCATGTTGGACCTGACTGAGGAATGGGACTTCGACGCGGTTGGGGGTTTGACCCTGGGCGCTGATCCTATTGCGGCGGCCATGCTCCACGCTGCTGCTGGTCGAGGTCGACATCTCGATGCGTTTGTGGTGCGGAAAAGCGAAAAGACTCACGGGCTTCAGCGGAGGATTGAAGGACCTGATGTATCCGGTCGACGGGTTCTGGCGGTCGAGGACACCTCAACGACTGGTGGATCGGTGCTGACGGCGGTTGAAGCCCTAACTGAAGCTGGGGCTGAGGTCGTCGGCGTGGCCGTGATCGTGGATCGCGGAGCGGCTGCAAAGGTAGAGCAAGCTGGACTTGTGTACCGAACCGCCTACACGTTGAATGATCTCGGTCTGTCCTAACCAGCAGGGGCGATCCGCGTCAACAATCGTGTAGGCACAGACGTTGGACTAAGTTCATTGGCTGGCTGGCTGGCTGGCTTGCTTGCGGGACGTGGTCGTGGGTCAGTTGGTCGGGTTGGCTTGCTGGTCGTCGGGTCCTTCTGCGGCTGCTGCTTTGTTTTCGCGCCGGACTCGCCAGTACTCAATACCAATGGGTATCACCGAGACAAAGACGATCAGTAGGATCATTGCCTCAAGATTTTCGCTAACTATAGGAATGTTGCCTAGGAAGTACCCTGCGAGCGTCAGCCCAGCGGCCCAGATTACGGCGCCTATCGCGGAGTAGAGGAAATACCGACGAAAGTCCATTCGGGCAACGCCGGCGATAGCCGTAATAAAGGTCCGCACGATCGGTACGAATCTTGCCAGCACAATGGCACGATTCCCGTGCCGATCAAAGAATTCGTGCGTCTTATCGACGTATTCCTTTTTGAAGATTTTGGAGTCGGGCCGGTCAAACATGGGTTGACCGGCTTTTGCACCGATCCAGTAGCCCGTGAGATTCCCGAGCATTGCCGCTAAGGCCAAGATCCCCGCCGCCACCCAGAGATTTATGGTGATGAAGTCTTGGGCGATGAATATGCCGACAACGAAGAGTAATGAGTCGCCCGGCAGAAAGAAGCCGATCAACAGGCCACATTCCGCGAAGATGATCGCCACGGCGCCCCAGAATGCCCACGGTCCGAGGTTAGTGAGGAGCGTTTCCGGGTCTAGCCAGTCGGGCAAGAGTGCAATCTGATCCATGAGATTTAGAGGATAACCCTTCGAGTCTGATTTAACGTGATGCTTTTACTGGAACCTGTGAAGTTTGTAGTACCGCTAAACGATTAGGCCCCCAGACGGTACTAATGTCCGGGGGCCTAATCGTAGCGACTGCGACTGCGACTAGCTGAGCGCCTTAGTCTTCAGATCGTCGAACTCCTTTTGACTGATCGCACCTTGATCGAGCAGCTGCTTGGCTTTCGAGATCTGTTCGGTCGGATCCGTACCGGCGACGTTGCGGATGTACTCGTCTTGAGCCTTCTTTATTGCCTCCGCCTCGTTAGCGGAGCGCTCCTGCATACCCTTGCCCCGCGCAATGAGATAGATCAGCGCGGTAAGCGGGGGGAAGATGATGAGGAACAGGATCCAGACCGCTTTTACCCAGCCAGAAGTGGTGTGATCTCTGAAAAGATCCGAGAAAATGTAGAAGAGGACCAGTAGAAAAGCGAAGAGCAGAAAAATCCACAGGGTCGTTAGAAATACGGAACCAAACGTGCTTGTACCGTCCACTTGGGCACCTTTCGTTAGCTATGTTGATCTAGCGTAGCAACGTATGACGGGTGCACCTGGCACCCCCGCGGCACGTTGTGCTGTACTTCATTTATCGTCTGGCTGCATTCATGGTGAGAGCGCTGGGTACCGCGGAGGGAGAGTCGGTGGCGACAGAGCAAGAACAAGTGACATCGGATCCAGCAACTGGCCGAGACATCACCATTGTGTTGCAGACGCGCAACGTGTGGCGAGTATCTTTTGCGGTCATCGGGGTTATTGCAGTTGCACTGTTCCTGAAATTCATTCTGGAAGATGGCGGCAGCGTCATCTTCACGGTGTTGATCTCCTGGTTCGCTGCTATCGCAATGGCGCCGGCGGTTGATCGCATGTCCCGTCGGATGCCGCGTGGTGTGGCAACCATCTTGGTGATGGTCGGGTTCGGTCTTTTCGTTGTCTTGTTTACTTTGGCTTTCGGTCAGTTGCTGTTGGACCAAGTGGTGGAACTGATCAGCTCGTTGCCAGAACTGTTGGACGCGGTCCTGCTGTGGGTTAACGAAAGGTTCAATCTGGCGCTCGACCGGCAGGCGATCATTGACTCGGTAGGTCTAACCACCGAGGAATTAACCAATCTAGCGACCGAGGTCGGGGGCCAGGCGTTGGGCATATTGGGTTCCGTCCTTGGCGGTGTTTTCAGTGTCTTTACCTTCGGCCTTTTCACGTTTTACCTATCCGCAGATGCACCCCGCTTTCGTCGGTGGCTAGCTACTTTGTTCCCACCAAGAGCACAAAGTGTCGTAGTAAATGTGTGGGACATTACCGCGGAGAAAACTGGTGGTTATATCAGTGCCCGAGTGATCTTGGCGTTCCTCAACGCGTCGACCACGGCCATTGTTTTCCTCATCATCGGCATGCCCAACTGGCTGGCTCTTTCAATCTGGACCGGGATCGTGGCTCAGTTCGTGCCCACGATCGGTACTTACATAGCGATCACCCTGCCGGTTCTGGTGGGCTTGCTGAGCGACAATCCCACGGTTGGGCTCTTGGCATTAGTTTGGGGCATTGCCTATCAGCAAGTCGAGAATCTAACATTCGAGCCCCGGATCAGCGCTCGGGCCGTTAACGTTCATCCGGCGGTCGCGTTTGGCTCGGTACTCATGGGTGCGGCACTGTTTGGCGTGGCTGGGGCTTTCTTGGCCGTGCCAGTGTCCGCAATGTTGTTGGCACTGCTGGATATCTATACGAACCGATACGAGTTGGAGAGTGAGCGGACCGCTGATGGCGAGCGAGCTCCGCCTAGTTCGGTGGAGGCTGAGCCAACGAGCACCGTGTCCTGAAATGGAGATTGAACCTGATAGGACTGATCCTGGCGTCGGGGTAGGGCCTCATCCAACCCCGTGGCCATCGGATCCACGATTGGACCCTGAGCTACTTCGATTGGGCGACCGGCGCAACGTTTCTGATCGTTACCGGTACTGGACCGTTCCAGCAATCGTCGCTGATCTAGATGAGCGACGATTTCCCTATCATGTTGCGATTGAGAACCTTCAGCACGATTTCAATATTGGATCGATCGTGCGGACGGCAAATGCTTTCCTAGCAGCTGAGATACATATTGTGGGGCGACGTCGCTGGAATCGCAGAGGTGCGATGGTGACTGATCGCTATCAGCACATTCGTCATCATCCCGACGTAGCAGAGTTCGGGAAGTGGGCTGACTCCGCTCAACTCCCAGTTATCGGGCTCGATAACGTGGCAGAGTCGGAGCCGCTAGAACACGCCATGCTTCCTGAATCATGTGTGCTGCTGTTCGGCCAAGAAGGGTCCGGGCTATCAGCAGAGTCGCTCGGCCGGTGTGAGCGGGTCCTCGCTATTGCTTCGTTTGGTTCGACGCGGAGTATTAATGTTGGAGCAGCCGCTGCCATCGCGATGCATTCTTGGATCTCCCAGCACGCTTGAAACCTCCAAAAGTGGAACGCCTCCGTGGCCCCAAAAGAACAAAGATCGCAGAACATGGCAGGGTTGGGTAATGCGCGTACTTGTAATCGGTGGTGACGCCACTGGCATGTCCTCAGCGAGTCAGCTAAAACGACGGCTGGGCGAGGCGGTTGATATCACGGTCCTCAACGATCAACGTTGGACATCGTATTCCGCCTGCGGCATCCCCTATTGGGTGGCGGGAGAGGTAGCTGGCGGTCCGGAGTCACTTGTAGCCCGCAGCCCAGAGAAGCATCGAGACAACGGTTTGGATGTACGGGTAGGAGTCAGAGCGACCGTAATCAATCCTCATCAGAAACAAGTGTCGGCAGTTGAGATCGCGGATTCCGCCACCTCAATGTCCTTTGACTATGACCACCTGATTGTTGCGACTGGAGCCGGCCCGTTGCAGCCTCCGATACCAGGAATTGATCTTCCCGGAGTTCTGCGTACCCACACTCTGGACGATGGTCTGATCGCTATCGATGCGCTCGAGCAAATGCCACGCACTGCCGTCGTTGTAGGGGCGGGATTCATCGGGGTTGAAATGGCGGAAGCCTGTGTACAACGGGGGCTAGAGACTGTCGTATTAGACCTTGCGCCGGAGCCAATGGCGGTCATCGATACCGATATGGGCGCTTTGATCACAGAATCAATGAAACGTCATGGTGTGACTTTCAAGGGGCAGGAACCGGCGACCGAATTTATAGCGGGTCCAGATGGCCGAGTGTCGGGCGTCCGCACGGCTAATGGCACGTATCCAGCGGACATCGTGTTCTTGGGACTTGGGGTCCGTCCCCGGACGGAGCTGGCTGTAGCGGCAGGTCTGCCGGTTGGTCGGTCAGGCGGGATCCAGATTGATGATCACTGCCGAGTGCAAGGTTACGAGAACATCTGGGCAGGTGGGGACTGCGTAGAGAATCATCATCGAGTGTCTGGTGAGCCTGCCTATATCCCACTAGGGACCCACGCCAATAAGCATGGACGAGTGATTGGGCTTAATTTGTCCGGCGAGGATGCGGTATTCCCCGGAATCGTTGGTACCGCGATCACCAAATTCATGAGTACCGAAATCGCACGAGTAGGCCTTACAGAGCAGCAGGCAGAACGACTTGATCGAAACGTGGCCACTGCGACTATTTCGACCACCACCAAGGCTGGCTATTTTTCTGATTCGGAATCAATGCATGTCAAGATCGTGGTCGATCGTGATGACGGACGCGTCTTGGGTGGTCAGATAGTTGGCGGCGTCAGTGCTGGTAAAAGGATCGATTCCGCAGCAACGGCAGTCTGGAATTCGATGACCGCGAGTGAAGTTCTGGATCTAGACCTGTCTTACGCGCCACCATTCTCGGGTGTTTGGGATCCATTCCAGATCGCTGCTCGTAGAGTGCTCGGCAAACTCGACTAGCGCTAGCATCCCTGGGCTAGGGCCGGGATACTCGGGTAGTTGCAACGAACTGTAGCGAGTACGGAGACCAGAATGACCTACTCAGGGACCGACACCACGGCCAATGAAAAACGGATGCTCGAAGGATGGTTGGATTTTCATCGGTCCACATTGGAGCGGAAATGTCAGGGCCTCCAGCCGGATCAGATGAAGGAACCTAGCGTTCCGCCATCAAGGTTGACGCTTTTGGGGCTGGTCCGCCATCAAGCGGATGTAGAGCGCCACTGGTTTCAGCGGATGCTCAAGGGTGATCGAGTTAAGCCGCTGTATTGGACTCGGGAGGACTCCGACGCTGACTTTAACGACCTCGCTGAGGCGGACTCAGATGCAGATTTCGCAGCGTGGTTCGCCGAGGTGGAAAAGTCACGCGCGATCGTGGCCGATATCGATGATCTGGACACTCTGGCGTCCAACCCTAAAGTGAATTCGCCGACGAGTCTGCGGTGGATCCTGGTTCACATGATCGAGGAATATGCCCGGCACAACGGTCACGCAGATCTACTCCGTGAGGCCATCGATGGTCAGACTGGCGTGTAGTCCCGGCATCGAGGTTTCACAACGGAAAATTGTCAAGGTAGCTGTGCGGTGAAAGATGTGGGAGGAGTCCTAGATCTCGATCTGACTGGCAAGAGGGCGCTAGTAACAGGTAGCAGTCGGGGGCTCGGTCTGGTGACGGCACATACGCTGGCCCGCGCAGGTGCAGACGTTGGTGTACTGGGTCGTGATGAGGCCGTGGTTTCGACTGCCGTTGCATCAGTAGCGGAGAAGCGAGTCTCGACCGTGCAAGAGGTCCGAGGCTTCACGGGGGATCTTTCGAGTACGTCTGGGGTCAACGAAATAATTGAATCGGTTGGAGCCAGTGAGTGGGACATTCTGGTTCATTCCGCAGGAGTAGCTCTTCCCCGACAACTGCCAGACATCAGCAACGACGACTGGAACGCCACAATGGCAGTCAATGTCACGGCCCCCTTCCTGCTGAGCCAGGCCCTATCGACCGGGATGGTTAAGCGTGGCTGGGGGAGGATTGTGAGCGTTTCATCCCACAGCGGCCTGCGCACGGGTGCCGGTTCCCTGTCGTATTCGGTATCGAAAGCTGCATTGCAGATGTTGGGCAAGTCTCTGGCGGTTGAGTTAGGACCGTATGGGATTCGTGCGAATGTCATCTGTCCCACGATTTTTCTCTCTGACATGGGTAAGGAACTGTGGGGCGACCTGGATGTACTCAGCGAAAAAATAGAACAGATCCCAGCGAAAAGGCTGGGGAGTATGCGTGAGTTGGCGGGCTTGATTCTCTTTCTCGTGAGCTCCGCTGGTGATTACCTCAACGGCGCAGTCATCAATGCGGACGGTGGACTTTACGCTGGTCGACCAGCGCCCACTGGTGTGAAGCTGACAGACCTAGATGAAGCGGAACTTCCGTCAAACCTGCGCGACCTGCCAAGGACCTAATTCAACCGACGGGCATTAACCCAGCTACTTGATCAGCCATCGCTCTGATCCGAGTTACCCCGCCTGGCAAGATACCCATGGATGCAAAACCGTGCACTTGATCGGTGTAGCAGCGTTCTAGTACGGGAATACCGCTATCTCTGAGTACTTGTGCGTAAGCCATTCCCTCATCGCGCAACGGATCGAAGCCTGCGGTCCAGATTGCAGTCGGCGGCAAATTGCGATGATCGGCGGCGAGCAGCGGAGACACTTGCGGATGACGCCAAAGATCAGGATCAGGCACGTAGTGGCCGCGATACCACTCCATATCCGCGCGGGACAAAAAGTATCCTTCCGCGAAACTTGCAATGGATGGCGTATTCATACGCAGATCTGTGCCGGGGTAAATGAGGCCTTGGGCTATCGGCAGCTGATCCCCGGCATCTCTCACCACCATGCTGACCACTGCCGCAAGATTTCCACCCGCGCTGTCGCCCATCACGGCCACAGCCTTTGGTATGTCGATTTCCTCAGGGTGATCTCGAGTCCAACGAAATGCCGCGACTGCGTCGTCGACCGCAGCAGGAAATGGATGTTCAGGGGCACGCCGGTAGTCGACAGCCAAAACATTGCAATTACTGCCTGTCGTGATCTGCCGGCAGACCGCATCGTGGCTGTCTAGATCACCAACCACCCAACCGCCACCATGAAAGTAGACGATGGTGGGTCGCTTAGAGTCGCCCCAACGGTGATCTCGGTACTTTCGACCATCGATGTTGCCTGATGCAGTCGGGATCGAGATCTTCTCGGATGCGACGTGGCGGGGTTCGGGCATGGCTAATCGTGCGCCGCGAACCATCTCCTTACGTCGTTGATCGACGGATCCACCCTCAGTGCCAGCCACACTTAAGGCCGAGTCAAGCCGCAGCATCAGCTGAACGGCGGGTTCTAACGTATTCCCGTCGACGCTGTGGGTACCCCCAATCAATGGACGTAGGAGAGGCTCAGGTAGGCCCAGCATCCGTGTCGCGGTCGCGGTACCCAGCCGGTTCAGCACGTCTAACAAGATGTACCTCCTGAACTCTTCGGTCACGCTACAGTCTTGAACGGTGTCACGACAGCCTGGAACGGTTTCACGACAGTCTTGAACGGTGTCACGACAGTCTTGAACGGTGTCACGACAGTGCTGACTCAATCCGGTGGGTCTGCAAGTATGGCCTTATCCGAGGCAGGTAGGGAGTACAGATGCCAATCGCCACCCCAGAGGTGTACGCCCAGATGTTGGATCGGGCCAAGGCTGGCCAGTTCGCCTACCCCGCGATCAACTGCACGTCGTCGCAGACGATCATTGCCGCTCTGCAGGGATTTACTGAGGCGGAGAGTGACGGCATCATCCAATTTTCTTGGGGTGGGGCCCAATATGCGTCTGGTCAACTGGTGAAGGACATGGTGCTTGGCGCGGAGGCACTAGCCGGATTCGCGCACCAGATGGCGCAGAAGTATCCGGTGAACATTGCCCTACATACTGACCACTGTCCAGAGCAGCATTTGGATGGATATATGCGTCCACTGCTTGACCTGTCGCTAGAGCGGGTTTCCCGCGGTCAGCAGCCGTTATTCCAATCCCATATGTGGGATGGATCCGCTATCCCACTTGACGAGAATCTGACTATCGCCGAGGAACTTCTAGACAAGTGCTACCGGGCCAACATCATCATGGAGTTGGAGATTGGTGTCGTCGGTGGAGAAGAAGATGGAATTGAAGCAACGCATGACGCCAAGCTTTATTCAACCGTAGAAGACGGCATGCTGACGGTCGAGAAACTGGGTCTAGGCGAACGTGGTAGGTACATGGTGGCTGCGACCTTTGGCAACGTTCATGGGGTCTACAAACCCGGAAACGTGAAGCTAAGTCCCGAAATTTTGAATGAGATTCAGACGGCGGTCGGCGAGAAATATGGGAAGACTAAACCCTTCGATTTAGTGTTCCACGGAGGATCTGGTTCCTTGCTGTCGGAGATCCGTGAGGCATTGGATTACGGTGTGGTGAAGATGAACGTTGACACCGATACCCAGTACGCCTTTACGCGCCCTGTCGCGGATCACATGTTCCGAAATTATGACGGGGTGCTCAAGATCGACGGCGAAGTCGGCAATAAGAAACAGTACGACCCTCGCGTGTGGGGAAAGGCTGCAGAGGCTGGCATGGCTGACCGTGTGGTGCGGGCTTGCGAGGATCTGCGTTCCTCCGGGACCAAGATTTGAGGCCCAACAGCCGGTTATGTCACCAGCTTTCTCTAGTATCGGTAAAGCTGATGGCGCACGTGGAGTAATCTCACTCTCGGATCGCGTCGATCGTGCAAGGAGAGGTGGCCTGCGATGCCTGCAATTGTGCTGGTCGGTGCCCAATGGGGTGACGAAGGCAAAGGCAAAGCCACGGACTTGCTCGGTAGCCGCGTCGACTACGTCGTTCGCTATCAGGGAGGTAACAACGCAGGCCACACTGTTGTCGTCGGTGACCGGACCTTTGCGCTGCACTTGCTGCCGAGCGGAATCTTGACCCCCGGCTGTACGCCAGTTATTGGCAACGGGGTGGTCGTAGACCCGGGGGTACTATTTGAAGAAGTTGAGGCCTTGCAAGAACAAGATGTCGATACTTCGCGACTTCTCGTAAGTCCGGATGCGCATCTCATCACTCCCTACCACGTCACGCTGGATAAAGTTGCGGAGCGCTTTCTCGGCAAAGCCAGGATTGGAACGACGGGTCGCGGGATCGGTCCGACCTACGCAGATAAAGTAGCGCGGCTCGGGATTCGGGTGCAGGATCTTTTTGACGAATCGATCCTTCGCCAAAAAGTTGAAGCTTCGCTTGAAATGAAGAATCAAATCTTAGTGAAGATCTACAACCGGCGAGAAATCTCTGTCGCGGAGATCACCGACTATCTGCTGGCCTTTGCGGAGCAGCTTTCGCCGATGGTTGTCGACACCAGCCGAGTGCTCAATAACGCACTGGATGAGGGCCAAGTGGTTCTTCTAGAAGGTGGGCAGGGAACGCTGCTCGACGTTGACCACGGAACTTATCCCTTTGTGACTTCCTCGAACCCGACTGCTGGTGGCGCATGCACCGGATCGGGGATCGGTCCGACGCGGATCGCGCGAGTCGTGGGAATCTTGAAGGCCTACACCACCCGCGTCGGCGCCGGACCATTTCCCACTGAACTGCATGACGCAGACGGGCAACGTCTCCGGGAAGTGGGTCACGAGTATGGAGTTACTACCGGTCGAGATCGTCGCTGCGGCTGGTTTGATGCCCCAATAGCTCGTTTCGCAAGCCGCGCTAACGGGCTGACTGACTTTTTCCTCACCAAACTCGACGTCTTGTCCGGCTGGGAACAGATTCCGGTTTGCGTGGCCTATGACGTGGATGGCGAGCGCACGGAGGAGTTGCCGTTGTCGCAAAGTGAGTTCCATCATGCTCGACCAATTTATGAATTTCTTCCGGGCTGGAGCGAGGATATTTCTGATGCGCGCAGCCTGAGCGATCTTCCTGCGAACGCTCAGGCCTACATCGATTACATCGCCGATGTGAGCGGAACCAGGATCTCCGCTGTCGGGGTCGGCCCTGACCGTGATGCCACCATAACGTTGCGAGATCTTGTCGACTAAACGGTGCATGTGGGATTGGGCCGCGCCACCATCCAAAATGAGGGTCTGGGAGTATCAGATGATGGAGATCAACTCGCGCAACGGGATGCAGTTCTGGCATGCGGCAGCGAGTCGGCAGTTATTAGCCGAGGTCGAACTCGGTCGGTTGGTGGGGGCGTCCACGGATTGGTCCGGTGGTTTCCCGACTAGGGACCCAAGTCGTCGAAATTATTCGTTGTGGGGAATGGCGCAACGGTCGAAGTCACATCTTGTTGAATCCAACGCAGAGGAGTTGTCCGGCGTTCACTTTCCAGTCAGAGAGGGAACCGAGGCGTGAAGATATTAGTCATCGGCTCGGGTGCACGAGAACATGCGCTGGTGCAAAAGTTCCTGTCTGAACCTGGAGTAGATCGAGTAGTGGCAGCGCCGGGAAATGCGGGGATGAGCGCACAGGTCACTACGGTGGACGTAAACGTCGCCGACTCAGAAGCTATTGCTGACCTCGCAGAGCAGGGCGAGTTTGATCTAGTAGTTGTTGGGCCGGAGTTGCCACTGGTAAATGGTGCTGCTGACGCTGTCCGCGCGCGTGGGATTGCCTGTTTTGGCCCGAGCGCCGCAGCTGCTCGTCTCGAAGGATCGAAGACATTCGCAAAAGAGGTGATGGCGGCCGCTCAGGTCCCCACTGCTAGTGCCGTTACCTGTACCTCAGTCGAAGAGGTGGGGGAAGCTTTGGGCCGCTTTGGAGCGCCCTACGTCGTAAAAGATGATGGGCTCGCTGGAGGCAAGGGCGTTGTCGTTACGGATGATCGAGTAGAAGCAGAATGCCATGCGCGGGAATGTCTAGCGAAGGGCAGTGACGTTGTAGTTGAGGAGTACCTAGCTGGCCCGGAAGTTTCCCTATTCGTCATTACCGATGGCTCTGCAGCTGTTCCTTTCCTAGCCGCACAAGATCACAAGCGGGTGGGCGATGGCGATAGCGGACCGAACACTGGTGGAATGGGCTCGTATACGCCACTCGTCTGGGCCCCTAGCGATCTCGTAGCCGACATCATGGAACAGGTCGCCCGGCCAACGATCGCAGAGATGGCGAGGCGCGGAACACCATTTGTCGGTGTTCTGTACTGTGGCCTGGCCCTGACTGCTGAAGGATTAAGGGTAGTCGAATTTAACGCCCGCTTCGGCGATCCGGAAATCCAAGCAGTACTGCGACTGCTGGATAGTCCACTCGCTCCGCTGCTGCAGGCAGCAGCTTCTGGCCAGCTGGCGGATCAACCCGACCCCGTCTGGTCACAGGATGCGGCCGTCTGTGTGGTCATCGCCGCGGAGGGGTATCCGGGAGCTGTTGCCAATGGCGATCGTATTTTCGGCCTCGACGAAGCAGAACGGATTCCCGGAGCTACGGTGATTCACGCGGGGACTGCCCGTGCAGACAACCAAATCGTCACCAGTGGTGGGCGTATTCTCAGCGTTACCGCTCGCGGCAACGACCTTTCGGCCGCGCGAGAACGGGCCTATCGTGCCGTAACGGCCGTGAAAGTCCGCGGATCTCACCACCGCAACGACATTGCTGAGGCTGCTAGCGACGGGTCGATCACGGTTCCCCAGTGAGCCGGCTACCTGGCAACATTTCGTACTGAATGCGGGATTGGCGGGTTGCGCGAGAGATGATGGTGACCTAGGTCAGGATGGGATGGTGACCTAGGTCAGGATGGGATGGTGACCTAGGTCAGGATGGGATGGTGAGTTTTATGAGTATCGACAACGTGCTGGCGGCTCGATATGCATCTGATCCGATGACGGAAATCTGGTCACCAGAGCGAAAGATCATCTTGGAGCGGCAGCTGTGGTTAGCCGTGCTTGCAGCTCAAGCTGATCTTGGTATCGATGTGCCTGAGGACGTTTGGGGGGATTATCAGTCGCAGCTGGAAACAGTCGATCTGGCTTCGATTGCCGCTCGCGAAATGGTCACTAAACACGACGTCAAGGCTCGGATTGAAGAGTTCAACGAACTTGCTGGACATGAGCATATCCATAAGGGCATGACCAGCCGAGACCTTACGGAGAATGTGGAGCAGCTCCAGGTACGTGACTCCCTGTTGCTAGTTCGCGACAAAGCAGTTGCTGCTTTAGTGATGCTCGTAGAGCTCGCAGCAGAACATACCGAACTGCCTATGGCGGGAAGATCTCACAATGTCGCGGCTCAAATGACAACGTTGGGAAAGCGTTTCGCAACCGCCGCCGAAGAGCTCTTGGTCGCTTTAGACCGAGTCGAATACCTGCTGGAGCATCTACCGTTACGTGGGATCAAGGGACCGATGGGTACTGCTCAAGACATGCTGGATCTGCTGGATGGTGATGCCGCGAAGTTAGCTGATTTGGAGCGACGGGTCGCAGATCATCTGGGATTCGTCCATCTTCTGGAGTCAGTGGGACAGATTTACCCACGTTCGTTAGACGCGGAGGTGGTGGCAAGCCTCACCCAGATTGCTGCTGGGCCGGCCTCGCTCGCCACGACGGTCCGCCTCATGGCCGGGCAGGAGTTGGCAACTGAAGGATTCAAACCAGGTCAAGTGGGATCTTCGGCGATGCCGCATAAGATGAATGCTCGCTCATGCGAGCGAGTGAGTGGCTTTATGGTGCTGTTACGAGGCTACGCCGCCATGGCCAACGATCTGGCGGGAGCGCAGTGGAACGAGGGGGACGTTTCCTGTTCCGTTGTACGCCGGGTTATGTTGCCTGATGCATTCTTTGCTATCGATGGAATGTTTGAGACTTTCCTGACTGTCCTTCGCGACTTCGGCGCCTATCCGGCGGTCATTGCCGCAGAGAGAGGTCGTTACCTGCCGTTCCTGGCTACGACAAAAGTCCTCATGGCCGCCGTTCGGAACGGGGTCGGTCGTGAGACCGCTCACGAGGCAATCAAAGAGAATGCGGTGAAGGTCGCGCTCGATATGCGCGAGTCGGGCGGTGAAAACGTGCTAATCGATCAGTTGGCGGCGGATCCCAGGCTGGGGTTGACCGCTGACCAGTTGACGGGTGTGTTGGCTGATCCGATGAGTTTCACCGGAGACGCGACTGGGCAGGTGGCGCGGGTAGCAGATCGCGTAGCGGAAGTGGTGCGTCGCTATCCCGATGCGGCGACCTATCAGCCGGGGGACATTCTGTGACAGAAACAGGTCCGAGCGGCAGAATGCCTGCGGAACGTCTCGCACTTACTGACGGCGAGATTGAGGATGAGGTTCTTAACGGCTCTCGGGTCGCGATGTTCGTAGTCGGCGATGAATCGACGATTTTCCTGGGTGATCGAATTCAGTTGGCTGACTCGGATGATGGCGTGATCGTTGAGGTGGTCGATGTCGAGCGCACTACGGTCGCAGGTGTGACCTGGGAGCAAATCGAGGCCGAGGACGGCGAATTCGCCACAGTCACCGAGTGGCGAGAAGCTGCGGTAGCTTGCCTGACTGACGATGATCAAGACGGCCCGTACACCCGGTTGACATGGATCAGGTTCCGGCAAGTCAGTCCGCGCCCATCAGTTCCCTCGCGACCTACGACAGGAGATTTCGAGCTGCCGCCGGGTTATCGTCACATCTATTCAGGAAAGGTACGCGATCTATTCCGGACGCCTGATGGCAATCTTCTCCTGGTAGCCAGCGATCGAATATCTGCCTATGACTGGGTGCTCTCGCCGGCGGTTCCTGAAAAAGGTGCAGTACTTACGCAGATGAGTTTGTGGTGGTTCCGGCAGCTGGCGGATGTGGTTCCCAATCACATTCTCACTGATCGGGTACCAGGCACAGTGCGGGGTCGAGCGGTGGAGTGCAAGAGTCTTGAAATTTTTCCAGTCGAGTGCGTAGTGCGCGGATACCTGACTGGTTCCGGTCTGGCGGACTACCGGGCCACTGGCCAGGTCTGCGGTGTGAAGCTGCCGGACGGCCTTCGTGACGGAGATAGATTGCCGGAGCCGATCTTCACCCCTGCTACGAAGGCAGCAGTTGGTGAGCATGACGAGAACATCGACTTCGATCGAATGACCCAAATTCTGGGTACTGGTGTCGCGAATGAGTTGAGGGAGCTGTCGCTCGCGCTGTATGAACGCGCCGAAACGATTTGTCGCGAACGGGGCATAGTCCTGGCAGATACAAAGTTTGAGTTTGGGCGAGACCACGAGGCAAGGGTGGTACTGGCTGATGAGGTCTTGACTCCGGATTCATCACGTTTTTGGCCGCTGGAGACCTGGCAACCCGGCCAGCCCCAACAGTCGTTCGATAAACAGTTTGCCCGAGATTGGCTTACCTCTGCGGAGTCAGGTTGGGATCGAAACTCGGGGCAACCGCCGCCGCCACTTCCGGATTGGGTTGTAGCCCGAACTGCCGCGAAATACCGCGAGGCTTTGGAGCGTCTCACGGGGTCTGAATTCTCGGGCTAAACAGCTGTGGAACTTCAGTTTCAGTAGGGTAACTTCAGTTTCAGTAGGGTAAAGAGTATGGGCAAGATTCAAGATACGGTCACCCGCTCCGGCATTGTGCTTGTGACGACGCTGCTGCTGTTGTCAGGCTTCTCGGGCAACGCGGTCAGTGATGCAGGGCAGTGCCGACTCGAAGCGGGTGGCAATTGTGCTGGTGCTGATCTCACCGGGGTACGGCTGTCCAACGCAGACCTGCGTGGAATCGACCTTCGCGGAGCGGTTCTCTATCGTTGCGACTTTCGCGAGATCGATCTGCGCGGAGCCAACCTAAAGGGAGCCGACATAATCGAGTGCCCGATGACTGACGTGCAGTTAGACGAAGCCAATCTTGCGGGTGGCAGCATCGTTCGCTCTAACTTCACGAATGTTTCCGCACGACGGAGCAACATGGTCGGAGTCGAGATCATTCAGACGGTCATCGTGCGAGGGACGTTGAAAGACGCAGCCATAGCAAAAGCGAAAATCACACAATCAAGCGTGCGTAACTCAGACCTTCGCGCTGTCGATCTGCGGAAGATTCAGACTAGGCAAGTCAACCTCAAGAAGGTCAAACTAGCCGGAGCCAACCTGTCGAATGCT
>PAAU01000063.1 GCA_002699445.1 Micrococcales bacterium
GGCTCGGACCCATCCGCTGGCGTATAGGTCATGGTTAGCGTTCCGGGACCAGGCACTTTGAAGTCAGTCGCCCGGTACTGGTCACCAAACGCGTGGCGTCCAACCACAATCGGCTTAGTCCAGCCGGGTACCAGCCGAGGGACGTTACTGATAATGATGGGCTCTCGGAAGATGACCCCACCAAGAATATTGCGGATTGTCCCATTAGGGGACCGCCACATTTTCTTCAATCCGAACTCTTCAACTCGCGCCTCGTCGGGAGTGATCGTCGCGCATTTCACTCCGACGCCGTACTCCTTGATGGCGTTGGCTGCGTCGACGGTGATCTGATCATCGGTCGCGTCTCGGCTCTCAACACTTAAATCGTAGTACTTCAGATCAACATCCAGGTAGGGCAGTATCAGCTGCTCCTTGATGAACTCCCAGATGATGCGGGTCATCTCATCGCCATCAAGTTCTACGACTGAATTAGCAACTTTGATCTTGTTCATACTTGCTCCTACTGCACTAGTTGCGAATAGTTAGAGTTCCTTGACATCCTCTTGCTTGGCTCGAACTGCCTCTGCAGCTTCTCGCAATCCCGCAAGCTCTGATTCAGTGAGATCGGTCGCCACGATGCGGCGAACCCCTTCTCGTCCGATCTCGGCTTCTACGCCTAGGTATACACCGCTGATGCCATGCTCTCCCTCTACCCAGG
The DNA here is from genome assembly GCA_002699445.1 of Micrococcales bacterium. Lineage (GTDB taxonomy): Bacteria > Actinomycetota > Actinomycetes > S36-B12. Next base: position 698 of record PAAU01000063.1, read on the forward strand.
CACAGACTGGCATCACCTCACCCGAGTCTTCGATGACCGACCGAGCCATTCTGGCTGCAGCCGCAGACGGCGCATAGTACGCCGAACCTGTCTTGAGTAACGCAACGACTTCTGCACCGCCGTTGCGAGTACGAGTAACTAGTTCCTCAATCTCCTCAGCCGACAGCAGGTCCGAGAGTGGTTTCCCGTCGACGTTGCAAGAGGACGGAACTGGAACCATAGTGTCGCCGTGCGACCCCAACGTGAGCGTGGTGACGCTTCCGACGGGGACCTGCAGCTGCTCGGCGACAAAGTTCGTGAAACGAGCGGTATCGAGCATGCCCGCTTGACCAAGAATTCGGTGTTTCGGAAATCCGGTGACAATTTGCGCAAGAGCAGTCATCTCATCTAACGGATTCGCCACATTGATGATCACTGAATCCGGGGCATGCTTGGCGATATTCTCCGCCACCGAGCGCATTATTCGCGCATTTGTTTCAATGAGATCCATCCGGCTCATGCCGGGTTTACGTGGTAGTCCAGCCGTGATAACAACAATATCTGAACCCTGGATGGCCTCATACCCTTCACCAGATTGGCCAGTGGTTTGGCCGATGACCTGGGTCTCGAAACCTTCAACCGCTCGCGATTGATTCAAATCCAGGGCGAGGCCCTCAGCTTTGCCATCTACTACATCTGTAAGTACTACCGTTTCGAAGACGTCGTATTCTGCCAACCGCTGTGCGGTCGTAGAACCGTAGAAACCGGCCCCAACTACTGTCACTTTGCCCTTACGAGACATGAAGACTTCCTCCTAATAGACGACTGAGTTTTGCCGGACACGGCCGCTGCGCCGACGATGGGCGCTATCTCCCTGCCAAGCGATTCATTAAGCCTATCTGCGACGTCCTTCTTAGTCTGTCACCGGGTCCGGGCGGTCACTGGACGGGCGTAATCAAAGCGAGTACAACCAGCGATGCCGCGAGAACGGACAAGGTAACCAGGTCTATGGTCCGGGTCCGAACTACTAAAAGACCAGCCCTTCTAGTGGGCAATACCGCCCGCAGAATCAGGGCTGTTATCGCCGAGGCGGCCAGTACAAGCGTTCCGAGCCGAAAGTCGACCAACATCAAAACTAAGCCAACCGAACCGACCAGGATCACTATCAAAAGTGGACCATAGCGATCTCGACGCCCAATCCCCTCTAGAGCTACTACGTTCAGCGGGAGATCTACCGGCTCGACTTCGCTCGGTCCCTGATCTCCGTCGGAGTCATCGCTTTGACTCATACGCGCTCCGCGGCCTCAACGACATTCACAAGGAGCATGGCCCGCGTCATGGGCCCAGCCCCACCTGGCATGGGAGCTAACCAACTGGCGGTCTCCCGCACATCCGGTGCGACATCGCCCACGAGACCCGCATCCGTTCGCGTAATTCCGACATCCAACACTGTTGCACCTGGCCGGATGTGGTCAGAAGTGATGAGTCCAGGCACCCCTGCCGCGCTAATCACGATGTCGGCCGACTGTGTGTGTTGGGCTAAATCCTGAGTCCCGGTGTGACATAGCGTGACTGTGGCATTTTCACTGCGACGTGTGAGCAGCAGACCCAGCGGGCGACCTACCGTGACTCCTCGACCTACTACGCAGACTTCCGCCCCATCTATGGGTACTTCATACCGCCGAAGGAGGGTAACGATCCCTCGTGGCGTGCAGGGCAATGGTGCCTCGATCCCTAGGACGAGCCTCCCCAGATTCATCGGGTGTAATCCGTCGGCATCCTTAGCGGGGTCAATAAACTCCAGGGCTCGCCCCTCATCAAGTTGTCGAGGCAGCGGTAGCTGAACGATGTAACCCGTGCACTCGGGATTACGATTCAGTTGATCGAGTTCCGTTTCCAGCTCAGCCTGAGAAATATTTGCCGGGAGATCAACTCGGATCGATCGGATGCCAACCTGCTCACAGTCGCGATGTTTGCCGGCAACGTAGGCTGAACTTCCCGGGTCATCCCCGACTAGAACCGTCGCTAGTCCAGGAGTCCTACCTGCTGCAGTCAAGGCAGCGACTCGACTGGTCAGCTCGTCCTTTATCTCGGCCGCGGTAGCTTTTCCATCCAGAATCTGCGCTGTCACTCCGCCATTGTCCCACCGCTTACCCGCCGTGACCCACGACCCGCCAGCCAAACTGCAAGGATCACCAAAATCAACCCCAGCCAGGCTGGCGGGCCCAGCACCAGGTCTGCACTGGGAAATAGCAAGTCAAGTGTCAATCCGCCGGCCAGCTGTCCAGCGATAGAGAGCAGACCAAACAACAAAACGCCTAGGCCTCGGACTGCCCAAGCGGCCAATGCGATGAAGGCAAGCCCAATAGGGCCGCCCAAGTAGAGAAATGGATCGGCCGGAAAAGATGCGACTTCGATGATCCCAGCCACGATGCCCACGAGTACCGCGAAAAATAGGACCGTAAATCCCACAACGAAATTCACTACCGCTGCCGGCATGGCTCCCTCTGCGGCCGCGGAAACTCGAGCATTGATCGCTTGTTGCACTGAGATCCCGATACCAGCACTGGCCGCCAGTGACACTGCGATCAGTGCTGCCCCCCCGCCGACCAAAAACGTGCCCCAACCGGAAACTGCGACCGCAACCAAAGCCAAGAATGCGGCCCCGGCTCGCTGTGGGCTCACAGGTAACACCCCGGCTGGGCTTAGTCCTAAGCGGTCAACGGCTAAGGAGCCTGCCACCTGACCGGCCACGACAGCCACGATAAAGGCCGTAACCCCGACCACCGCAACCGTAAGGCCTTGGGTGGTGACCAGCCAGGCACCGCCCATGCCTCCCAACAACTGCCACGGACGTAGCGTTTTCCCCCGTAGGGCATGAGGAATGCGCGACAGCCCGGTTCGAATCTGTTTCGACAGCAATGTGATCAACAAGGCCAACAGGAGACCAATACCGAAACTGATGGTCGCGGCCAGTAGCCCCCCGCCGACTTCCACCGACAGCCCTGCATTGATTCGGGATTGCAGGGCAACGAGTGCGCCCACCACAAATGCTGCAGTGGGCGTGCGCCAGCGGCTAGTGCCAAAAATGGCGGGTGCCTGTCAGATACATGGTGATTCCCGCATTCGACGCGGCCTCGACCAACTCATCATCACGGACCGACCCACCCGGTTGAACAACAGCCTGAATGCCGGCATCGATCAGGACCTGTAGGCCGTCAGGAAATGGGAAAAATGCATCTGAGGCTGCCACCGACCCTGCCGCGCGATCTCCAGCACGCGCGACCGCAAGCCGGGCCGAATCCACTCGGTTTACCTGACCCATACCAACCCCAACCGCAGCTCCATCAGCCGCCAACAGGATCGCATTACTTTTTACCGATCGGCACGCCCGCCATGCAAACTCTAGATCTGCCAAAGTTGTTGGGTCAGCCTTGCCACATGCCAAGGTCCACTCCCCTAAGTCATCACCCGGACCATCTATTCGATCGGGTCGCTGCAGCAAAAGTCCGCCCGTGATGGCGCGGAATTCATTCTCGGTGGTGACTCTCGGTGGATCTACTAGCAAGACTCGAAGATTCTTCTTCGCGGAGAGAATTTCTAAGGCATCAGCATGAACTTCGGGGGCCACCACCACTTCGGTGAATACCTCTGAAATAGCGGTTGCCGTAGGAGCGTCAATCGGTCCATTAGCCGCTACCACTCCGCCAAAGGCTGAAACAGGATCTGTGGCTAAGGCCTTGGTGTAGGCCTTAGCCACAGATTGACCAATAGCTATGCCACATGGGTTAGCGTGCTTGATGATCGCAACGCACAGCTCAATCTGATCGTAGGCTGCGCGAAGCGCGGCATCAGCATCAACATAGTTGTTGTACGACATTGGCTTGCCCTGCAATTGCCGTGCGTTCGCGAGGCCACCCGAGTTCGCTGAACGGTAGAGTGCCGCTGGCTGATGGGGATTCTCGCCGTAACGCAGTACGTCTGCCCGACGCCAAGACGCACCTAGCCAGAATGGGAAGCCGGTTTCGTCCGGAACAACTACCTCGCCGAGCCACGACGCTACTGCGATGTCATAGCTAGCAGTATGCGCAAACGCTTTGGCGGCAAGTTGCTCACGCTGCTGCAGAGTAAAGCCACCGGCGGCAACGGCAGTAAGAACTATCGAATAATCATCGGGGTCTACGACAACCGCCACGTTTGCATGATTCTTGGCCGATGCCCGAACCATCGCCGGGCCACCGATGTCGATCTGCTCGATACATTCTGGTTCGGTTGCACCAGAGGCCACAGTTGCGGAGAAAGGATACAAATTCACTACAACAAGCTCGAAGGCGGCTATGTCCAGCTCCGCGATGGCCGCAGCATGATCCTCTCGACGCACATCAGCGAGCAGGCCAGCGTGCACACCCGGGTGAAGCGTCTTTACACGCCCATCGAGGCACTCGGGAAAGCCCGTGACCTCCGCCACCTGGGTGACGGGCACTCCAGCGGCTTCGATTTGAGATGCCGTTGAACCAGTCGACACGATCTCCACACCTGCCCGATGAAGCGCAGCCGCGAGCTCAGGCAGACCGCTCTTGTCATAGGTGGACAGAAGTGCCCGACGTACTTTTACAGTTTCGCTCACGGCAACGCCGCCTTTCTTCCCTCAAGGGTGTATCCGGTTGTCGCCAGTTGGGCCAACACCTCAACGAGCTGCACTCGTTCTACAGCTTTGACCCGTTCGTGAAGTGAGTCGGCGTCGTCATCAGGGGCTACCGGGATAGCTGATTGAGCAAGAATGGGCCCGGAATCTACTCCTGCGTCGACTAAGTGGATGGTGCAGCCAGTCATTCTCACGCCGTAGTCAATAGCGTCCGGTACGGCGCGTGCACCAGGGAATGCCGGCAGCAGTGATGGATGGCTATTAACAATCTTGCCTGGAAATCTATCCAGGAAGGCCGGAGCCAGCACTCGCATGAATCCCACTGATACCAGCCATTCGGGCGCCAGTTGAGCTGTCTGATCTGCTAGATCACGATTCCACGTCGCACGTGAATCGTAATTACGTGGATCCAGAGCCACCACCGGAACACCCGCACGCACTGCACGTTCTTGGGCTGGACAACCCGGCCGGTCGGTCACTAACCCTACGATTTCCACGGGATAGTCAGGTTCGGAACTCGCATCGAGTAGAGCCTGGAAGAGGGTGCCCTGGCCCGATGCCATGGCCACCATTGGAGCACCGTTCACGACCACATCCTACGGAGGTCGGACCTACCTATTGTCTTCGGCTTAAGCGTGTGGGTCGACACGATCATCGTTTATCGCAGGATCAACATCATTTGGGTCACGTTTGCGTGCGACCCGATCACGTAGGTCGATCGCTACCGGTTTGGCATCCGACGCAATCGTAGGTAGCAGGGCCCAGATCACAGTGCCAGCCAAGCAGACCACGGCCGCTAACGCGGCCGATCCGAAACTCGGCCCCAGATAGTTCAGCTGCTCGGTACCCAGCGAGCCGCCGGCGAGTCGCGACAGTACGAACCAACTCACTCCTATTAGCCCTGACAGCAGTAAGGCTCTGATCAGGCGTCGGCTGAGCTCATGGATGGGTTGCATTCGCTGAACCCGCATGGCTGCCATCGCCGCCCCGAAGGCCACCAGGATGGGCAACATGGCGGTCCAGTCCGGGCTTTGCGTTGGCAGAATCTGCAGGATCGGCAGATCCGGAATAGCGGGGGCACTATCGGCAAATGGCGAGATCGTTTCATTTCCTATCGCGATACCGGATCCGAGCGCGTACGAACCCGCCCACACGACGAGATTCGGCAGGAAGGCGAGCTGAAGCAGGACTAGCCCCACTTGCTCTCCGGTGGTCACTGCCACGGTGCTCTGCACCGAGACCACAGCATCCCAACTCGCAACCAAACCCACCATTATGACTAGCACGCCGAGCACAAGGGGAACAGCTAAAGCCCACCTGGCGCCTTTGAGAATGGGAGACCGAGCAGTCCTGCCAGTCTCGCGCCGCCAACCCCACCAGCCTGCCACCAGAGCGCAGATCACGCCTGCTACAAAGGCGGTCACCAAGGAGAACTGCCCGCTACCCCACAGCAGGGTTACTGCCGCGACTCCCATTACGTAAGTCATCAGTCCAAGCAATACCGGCGCCTGAGTTTGTTCACCAAACTGTCGACTGGCGAACCGGCCAGCACGATGCAGTGGAAGAAGGCAGACGAGCATTAAGCCAAGCGGCAGTAATGTAACGACTCCGTTAGATGTGCTGAACCCCATGTGATGACCTGCGAGCCACAGCCAGGGCGCCACGGTGATCGGTTGCTCAACCTGCGCCACTACAGCGACTAAGAGACTCAGGATGAGACCGGCCACTACCGCCCAAATCGCAGCGACCACAGCAGCCAACGATGCGGGGAGTTTAGGCGCGCTCCGCGTGAGAAACAAGAGTCGCAAAAACGCGACCAGCAGCGACCGCCAGCGATGTCGAGGGGGTACGAACTCTAAAGCTTTGGGAACCAGATTCCCCAACTTCCCTGATTCATGCGGCACACCTTGTGAATGTTGCTCACTATCTTGGTCTTCAGCAGATTCAGGTACCGTCTCCGCGGACTCGTGGTCTTGACTTAGATCGGCATCCGCCGACTCCGCAGCCAGCTCCCGGTCAACCACCGACACCGACCCTCCTAGAGTCAAAGAATCATCGTCGTCTCGCGAGGCGCGAGACAGCATGCGACCAACCGCTGCAAAGGGACGAGATCCTGGCATGGGCTGATCGTGTCATCCGATGGGCACGACAGCGTGCAGCGACTCGGCCGGACCTGCTACCGGGTCATAATTTTGCGCATCAAGTCCGCAGTCTCGCTTGGAGTCTTGCCGACCTTTACGCCAACGGCCTCCAGGGCCTCCTGCTTTGCAGCTGCGGTACCAGCTGATCCAGAAACGATGGCCCCTGCGTGACCCATGGTTTTGCCCTCTGGCGCCGTGAACCCAGCTACGTAACCAACAACGGGCTTATCGACGTACTGCTCGATGAAAGCCGCTGCTCGCTCTTCGGCATCTCCACCGATCTCGCCGATCATGACAATCGCATCCGTTTCGGGGTCATCTTGAAAAGCCGCAAGACAGTCAATGTGGGTGGTCCCGATAATGGGGTCACCACCGATCCCCACACATGTCGAAAACCCGATATCTCGCAACTCATACATCATCTGATAGGTGAGAGTCCCCGACTTGCTGACGAGCCCAATGCGGCCGACCTGGGTGATGTCTGCAGGAATGATCCCCGCATTGCTTTGTCCCGGCGAAATGATCCCAGGACAGTTCGGCCCGATGATTCGTGTTAGATCAGCGTTGCGGGCGTACTGGAAGAAGGACGCGGTGTCGTGCACCGGGATACCTTCGGTGATTACCACTGCTAACGGGATCTGAGCGTCGACCGCTTCCTCGACAGCAGCCTTCGCGAAGCGCGGTGGCACGAAAACTACCGAGACGTTAGCCCCGGTCTCTGACATTGCAGCTGCGACATCGTCGAAAACTGGAATACCGTCCACTTCTTGGCCCGCCTTGCCAGGCGTGACGCCAGCCACTACCTGCGCTCCACTAGCCACCATGCGACGGGTGTGCTTTGTTCCCTCTGATCCGGTCATTCCCTGCACCAGGATCTTGCTATCAGAGTTAAGGAAGATTGCCATTGCTATGAGCTCCGATCAGGATCCAGCTAGTTCAGCTACCCGACGGGCAGCTCCATCCATAGTTTCTACAAGTTCGATTACGTCGTGCTCTGCTTCCTGAAGGATCCTGCGCCCCTCTGCAGCGTTGTTGCCATCAATACGACACACGATGGGCTTAGTGACGCTCTCGCCTTTTTCCGCCAGCATGTTCAAAGCGCCGACAATTCCGTTCGCGACAGCATCACATGCGGTAATGCCTCCGAAAACATTGACAAAGACTGCGCGAACAGATGGATCGTTGAGAACGATGTCTAGACCGTTAGCCATTACCTCGGCACTGGCACCGCCACCTATGTCCAAGAAGTTGGCTGGTTCAACTCCTCCGAAATCCTCACCCGCATAAGCCACCACGTCCAAAGTTGACATCACCAGACCAGCGCCGTTCCCGACAATGCCGACTTCACCGTCCAACTTCACGTAGTTCAAGTCCAAATCACGAGCCCGCAACTCAATCGGATCAATGCTGCTGGTATCCACCAGATCGGCATGATTAGCGTGGCGGTAGTCGGCGTTACCGTCTAGCGTCACCTTGCCGTCGAGAGCAAGAACTGTTCCGTCCGGAGTTTTCACCAACGGGTTCACTTCGACTAACGTGGCGTCCTCTCGGATCATCACGTCCCACAGCTTCTGCAGGACGACTGCGACCTGTTCAGCTACCTCAGCGGGAAAGTTAGCCGCTTCCACGATTTGGGCCGCACGCGCGGCATCTACACCTTCGATGGCATCCACTCGGATCTTGGCCAACGCTTCTGGATTAGTAGCTGCCACCTCTTCGATTTCTACGCCACCCTCAACTGAAGCCATCGCTAAGAAAGCGCGCTCCGCCCGATCAAGCAGGAAGGAAACGTAGTATTCGTCGGCAATCTCAGCCGCTTCAGTCACTAATACCCGGTGAACTGTGTGGCCCTTGATGTCCATGCCCAGAATATTCTTTGCATGGTTAGCCGCCTCGTCGGGGTTAGTCGCAAGCTTGACGCCACCGGCCTTGCCGCGACCGCCGGTCTTCACCTGAGCCTTGACCACGACCGTAGTGCCAATTTTGCCGGCTACCTCAGCCGCCATCTCAGGCGTGGTAACAACCTCGCCGGGTACTACGGGCACCTCGTGCTCGCCAAACAAATACTTAGCCTGATACTCGAACAGATCCATCTGTGGCTGCCTCCAGTTCACGGACGGTTGCAGCGTACCCGCGAAGCCTCGTGGCCATAACGACCGGGTACCTCTTGACTTGCTCACCGACAACGCAACCAACCCGCGGCATCAAGGTAACTGTATCGAAACAGCTGGTACTGCCCCGCACGCCTTCCAACGACTAAGCCACATTCTGCTCTACTGTGATGAGCCGTGAGCCAGGAAAATGAGACTGACTGTTTCCCGTCGGGCAGCGCAGCAGCAACTAGTGAAACAGTGGCCGGATTCCTACATTCTGAGGCTCGAAAACGCATTCAGCGAGCCAAACGGACTACTCGTCGCAGCGCTGCTGCTGTCTTCAGTACCAGCGGGGTACGTGGTACCGCGATAGAAATTGCCTGGCTCGCGACGCATATTGCTATGTATCCATTGGGTCTGGCCGAGGAAAAAGTTCGGGCCGAAGTGGAACGTCACAATCTCGAAGGACTCCCGCCCGTGCAGCGGGGACTGTTTATTGGTGACGTAGAGGCGGCAGGCACCCCAATCATCTTGGTACACGGCGTCATCGACAACCGCAGTGTCTTCACGTTGCTGCGTCGCGCTCTGCACAAACGCGGATTTGGTCGGGTGGTCACGTTGAACTACCCGAGATTCATCCGGGACATGCGTTCCGTCGCACAGCAACTGGCCGATCTCGTGGAAGAAGTAACGCGAGAGACTGGATACGAGCGAGTACACATAGTGGGGCATTCGATGGGTGGCTTAATCGGCCGCTACTACGTCCAGCGCATGAACGGAGATCAACGAGTCCACACCCTGGTAACTCTAGGAACTCCTCACGGTGGCAGTGTTCCGGCCTGCCTAGTTCCAGCAGGAGTTTTTCGCCAGCTCAGGCCACGATCAGACATAGTCCAGGAGCTAGATGAGCCAGCTGCCGAGTGTAAGACGCGTTTCCTAGCCGTGTGGTCCGACTTAGATCAAGTCATTATTCCCAAGCGGAACGCCCGTATAACCCATCCTGACTTGCGGGCCCGCAATGTCTTCGTCCGAGGTATTGGGCATATGTCTTTGCCCGTCGATGGCAGAGTGGTTCACGAAATTTGCACTACCCTGGCGCACCTAGGTCATGACGGTAGCGTTTTGGCCGATGGGGCAACATCCATTGGCAGTTCGCACCACCGACGAGCGGCACGACAGCAAGCTAAGGCTCGTCGGCTAGCGCGACGGATCGCCGGCTAGAGCTTCTCGACCGGGGCGTAGCGCAAAAGCAGCCGTTTGGTGCCCGTTGAGCCGAAATCAACAGACGCTTCGGCTCGGTCACCTGCACCTGACACTGCTACCACGGTGCCCATCCCAAATTTGTCATGAATAACCCGATCACCCGGATCCAGCACTACGACTGGCTTACTGTTCCGTGGACTGCCACTCGACGCTGCCGATCCACCCCGGCTGGGGGAACGCCAGGTCGTCGCACTTGTCTGCGCTTGCTCACCGGTTCGCTCCCAATGAATCAACCTCTCTGGAATCTCCGCCAGGAAACGTGAAGGCGGATGGGACTCCGGGGCACCCCAAGCAGATCGAGAGAGCGCGCGAGTCAGATAGAGGCGATCCATAGCTCGCGTGATTCCTACGTACGCTAGGCGACGCTCCTCTGGCATCTCGTCAGTATCGAAGGTTCGGGCATGCGGGAAAATCCCTTCCTCCATCCCGGTGAGAAAGACGACCGGGAACTCCAGGCCCTTCGCGGTATGCAGCGTCATCAGAGTTACCTGACCATCTTGGCCATCCGGTATCTGATCTGCATCGGCCACCAGTGCTACTCGTTCGAGAAAACCAGGCAGGTCTGGATCTTCAGCGATGGCCTCGAAGTCCTGTGCTACCGACTCCAACTCGCCAAGGTTCTCTACCCGACTTTCATCCTGCGGATCATCGGAATCCCGCAAGGATGCAAGGTAGTTGGATCGCTCCAGCGCCTCCGTCAGGATGGCCGAGGGACCGGCCCCGCCGTCTGCAATTTCTCGCAACTCAACCATGACGGAATGGAAAGCACGGATCGCATTGGCCGAGCGTGAGGCTAGCGTTGCGATCTCGTCGACCCGCGCACAAGCTTCGTCAAAGGAAATCTGATGTCGCGAGGCGAAAGCGGCTAGTTCGCTTTCGGCCTTATCTCCAATACCGCGACGCGGCACATTGAGGATCCGGCGAATACTCACATCATCCGCCGGGTTTGCGATCGCACGTAAATAGGCCAACGCATCGCGAACTTCGCGACGCTCGTAGAACCTCACCGCACCCACGACGCGGTAGGGCAATCCGACCCGGATCATGATTTCTTCCAGACTTCGCGATTGGGCATTGGTCCGATAAAAAATCGCTACGTCTTGCGACTTGGCCTGTCCAGCATCGGAGAGCCGATCGATTTCTTCGGCAACGAATCGAGCTTCACTGTGCTCGTCGTCGGCGGCGTACCCGATGAGTTGCGAACCGCCTGCTTTAGCGGACCACAATCGTTTATCAGCTCTGCCATGGTTATTGGCGATTACCGCGTTTGCAGCATCCAAAATGTTCTGGGTTGACCGGTAGTTTTGCTCAAGCTTCACCGTGCGGGCGTTCGGAAAGTCCTTTTCGAACTCATCAATGTTGCGGATCGTGGCCCCACGGAATGCATAAATCGACTGATCAGCATCACCAACGACACACAGCTGGCCAACTTCATCGCGCTGAGCCGGGCTTGATCCGCCCGCTACTAGTTCTCTCACCAGGACGTATTGAGCATGGTTGGTGTCCTGGTACTCATCAACAAGCACGTGACGGAAACGCTGACGGTAGTAGTCAGCAACTTCCGGGAACAGCTGAAGCAATGCCACAGCGTTACCAATCAAATCATCAAAATCCATGGCATTCGCGATTGCCAGTCGGCGCTGGTACTCACTGTAGATGGCGGCAATGCCCTCGAGGTAAGGATCAGGCTGCGTTTCGGCGTCTTTAGCTACCTGGGCTGCGAAGGTCTCGTGATCAATCAGCTCGTTCTTGGCAGTGCTGATCCGAGCCGCTACTCCCCGAGGCGTGAACTTCTTGATGTCGAGATTGAGTTCCTTGACGGCAAGGGTGATGAGTCGTTGACTGTCGGCTGAGTCATAGATCGAAAAGTTGCGGGACATGCCTAACCGCTGCGCATCACGACGCAAAATTCTTACACAAGCCGAATGAAATGTTGAGACCCACATTCGTTCCGCTGACGGGCCTATGAGCTCCACGATCCGTTCTCGCATTTCGGCAGCGGCTTTATTCGTGAACGTAATAGCTAAGATTTGGCCGACGCGAGCGTCCCCAGTCGCCAACAAGTGGGCGATACGTCTAGTGAGCACTCTGGTTTTGCCGGAACCTGCACCAGCGACAACTAACAAAGCGGGGCCTCGATGGCTAACCGCTACTTCCTGTGCCTCATTCAAATCGGCGAGGAGATCGGTTGCCGAGGCGGTATCTCGGCGCTTCGGCAGCGCTGCTTGAGCAGCCATGCCAGTATCTCCAACAGATCTCACTGTCGCGTCTCCGTCTACCTGGACCTCGGAGCGCGGTTTCAACAGGTCAGTCACGGCAGCGTCGAGGCGAGATTTGGCCAAGCCGGAGTCCGACTCGGTGGAATCGTTCCCAGAAGCGACTGGAAATGACGGGTCACCTGGTTCCAAATCAGCCTCGGTCACTAGGTACGGATCGTCAGCGCTTGGTTCCTCTCCCGATCCAGGATCGCGGGGGGAACCGGAGGAGGGAAGAGATCGTGCCACCAGATGAGTCTACGACGCCGCTTCGACGCGTCTCGCACTACTGACGGAGCCGGTACTTTCGCTTGACGGATTCCCCCCAAGGGCTCTTCTTACCTCCGATGAGATCGATCTTGATCCGACTTACTCCGGGGCGCTTCACCTTGATCCCGATGCAGTAATCGCCATTGGTCGCGGGGACCGTCTTACGCGCCCGCCATTGGCCGCTCGGTGGACGGTGTAACACCCGCAGCTGAGCCTCGGCCGGCGCGCCGGCTACGGCTCCACACAACTTGACTCGCTTGCCCGATTTACTGCGCGCGGGCTTTACGAGCGTCACCTTGGCTGGGTCGATCGCCAACTGTCTGGTCTGGGTACTCTCCGTCACCCGTGTTTTGCCTTGTCTGAGTACCGTTCGGACGTCGAAGTCTCCTGGATTACGGAGCCCCTTTTCAACGAGATACTTGCGACCAGTAACAGGTACTGTCGCCCGTGTTTTGAACTTTTTCTTGTCTTTTTTGCGGAACTGCAACTTGATCGCTGATCCCTCAGGCGCCCGACGGACTACGCCTCGGTAAGCCACCGGGGTATTTACATATGTCCGATCTGCCGCCAACTTCTTCAGCTTCAGCCGAGCCGGCTTAGTCGCAGCTAACGGAGCACCTGCTCCGTTTCCTAACCCTCGCAGAATCACGTCGCCATATCCGGCGCCTACCGTGACCGATATCTTGCCATCAGATCGCAGAGGGATATCAACCAATTGACCCTGTTCGGCGCCCTGGTCAAACGTCACGGTTTCCGCACTCTTGATACTCAAAGATTCAGGAGCATTCAAAGCAAATTTTTGCAGTTGCACCCGCTGGACTGGGTTCTCGACCGCTGGTACCGGAACCGTTATGTCGTAGGAGCGAGAGGTGTAGGAACTGCTCGCCCCGAGTCGGCAGGCCGGCTGATCGAGTCCAACCCCCGTTTCCGTGTTCATAAGTGTCGAGGGAGCGTCTGGAGCCCCCGCTGGCCGTTCCGTTGTAGAAGATTGGCACGGTCCCCGCGTCTCGGCTACTCCGGTCCAAAACGAGGTCGCAGCATTGGCGCCATCCCAGGTCAATGACACGTGGATATGGTCGCGATGACAGTAGGTGTTGTACGAACCAGATTGTTTCTTTGAGCAGCCTGAATACTCTCGCCAGCCGTCTTCCGGTCGGTATACCCGCCACATCTTGTCATCCCATATTAAGTACATGATGCCCATGCGCCGGGCCATGGCACCCAACTCCCCATTGGGGCCGGGTGCGGTCAGCCATTCGAGAAAGGCGTCTGCTTTCGCCTTCTGATCTGGCACTGCGGCATTGACCATCCAATCAACCGCGCGACCTTCCTCATGCTCGCTGATACCCGAGGTAGCGCAGGAGCGAATGATGTAGGTGGTGTAGGCCCCGTAGGTCTCCTCCAAAAGTTCTGACAGCCGGGCCGCCCCTGGCTTGGCCCAGGAACTGCAAATTTTCTGGCCCTGGTATTCCGCCTGCCAGTCCAAGGCAGGCGGAATTGCAACCTTTGGAGCTGGGACCGGAGCGGGTGCTGCAGTTGCACCCAACGTCACTGAACTCGCAAGTAACCCAACACCGGCGAACAAAATCGCTGCTCGCTTGAGCCAAATGCCTTTATTTCGTGCCACAGGGGAAGTTTCGGCAGCCTGTGGAAAATCCTTAACCACGGGCGCAAAGTTTTCAGTAACTGGGGACAATGGCAATATTGCCACGCCGACAAATACTTAAACCGTCATATAGCGGACACTGATGCCGGAATGCATTATTCGACACGCGAAAGAGAGAAAACGCGACAAAATCATGAGGTACCTATGACACCAGACATTTATCCCAAACGACTACTCGCAGTGGGGGCCCACCCAGATGATATCGACTTTGGGTTAGGCGGGACCGTCAATTCCCTTGCAGTCAGTGGAACCGAGGTCGCTTACTGCGTAATTACTGACGGTGATGCGGGGGGCTTTGACCCAACTGTTCCTCGAGAGAACATCCCACAAATACGTCGAACCGAGCAGCGCGCGGCCGCCGATATTCTGGGCGTTGCCCGCATTCATTTTCTTGGATATCCCGATGGCAGATTGACAATTACCCAAGACTTGAGACGCGATATAAGCCGTATTATTCGAAAAGAAACACCAGATGTTGTGGTTATTCAATCTCCAATACGAAATATCAATGAAATGTACGCGAGCCATCCCGATCATATTGCAGCTGGTGAAGCAGCAATGAACGCTATTTACCCGGATTCACGAAATCCATTCGCTCACCCCGCCCTCCTCGATGAGGAAGGACTCGAAGCCTGGACGGTGCCGCAAACCTGGGTAACTGGCTATCCCGAACCAAACCACTGGATGGACATCACATCGACGTTCGAGCGCAAGATTGAAGCGCTACGCGCACACGTCAGCCAGACTGCCCATATGGCGGACCTGAAAGAGCGAATGCGAAACCGAGCTGAGTCAGTCGCGGCCAGCGGGGGCCTAGCTGCCGGTCGTGCCGCTGAAGCCTTTCGGGTAATCGACACCCGATGAGGGTTGCGTTACTCCCATTCAATAGTTCCGGGCGGTTTACTCGTGATGTCGAGTACCACTCGGTTGATTTCTGGAACCTCATTAGTGATGCGGCTCGATACTCGCGCGAGCAGCTCGTTCGGTAACCGCGCCCAGTCAGCTGTCATTGCATCCTCGCTGGTCACCGGTCGCAGCACGATTGGATGACCATAGCTTCGCCCATCACCCTGAACGCCAACTGATCGGACGTCGGCCAGCAGGACTACCGGAAGTTGCCAAATAGTCCGGTCCAATCCGGCCGCCGTCAATTCTTCCCGCACAATGGCGTCGGCAGCGCGAAGGATTTCAAGTCGCTCTGCATCAACAGCGCCCACGATACGAATAGCTAAACCCGGACCGGGGAAAGGATGCCGCCAGACCATCTCCCCCGGCAGCCCTAACTGTTCACCCACTTCGCGAACCTCATCCTTGAAGAGTGTCCGCAGCGGCTCGATCAAAGCGAATTCCAGGTCTTCCGGCAAACCGCCAACATTGTGGTGACTCTTAATGTTTGCGGTACCGCTCCCACCCCCAGATTCCACCACGTCGGGGTAGAGCGTGCCTTGGACTAAGAACCCAATACTGTCGCCGCGCTCGTCGCTTTCTGCGATGAGATCAGCTTCCGCTGCTTCAAAGACTCTAATGAACTCTCGGCCGATTATCTTGCGCTTCTCTTCGGGATCGGAAACACCAGATAACGCCGAGAGGAATCTATCGGCAGCATCAACGGTAACCAGTCGCACCCCAGTCGCCGCCACGAAATCGCGCTCCACTTGTTCACGCTCGCCGGCTCGCAGAAGACCGTGATCGACAAAGACGCACGTCAATCGGTCCCCGATCGCGCGCTGAACCATGGCGGCTGCGACGGCGGAATCCACCCCGCCCGATAAGCCACAAATTGCTTGTCCTTCACCGACCTGCCGGGCGATGCCCTGGATTTGAGTCTGGATGATCCCCGCAGTGCTCCAGTTCGGCTCTAAGCCGGCTATATCGAGTAAGAAGGTCCGTAAGATCTGCTGCCCATGCTGGGTGTGCACCACCTCCGGGTGGAACTGGACTCCGGCCAGTTGCCGGTCGACGTCCTCAAAAGCTGCAACTGGGGCTCCTGGAGTGCGGCCGATGACCCGGAAACCTGCCGGTGCCCGCTCCACGGCATCGCCGTGCGACATCCATACTTGCTGCTCTTCAGGCAGTTCCGCGAACAAACGTGAATCGATAGCAGCTACCTCCAGTCCGGTGGCGCCGTACTCACGACTACCGGTTTGGGCCACATCTCCACCCAGAGCCTGCGCCATAGCTTGGAATCCGTAACAGATCCCAAACACCGGGACACCCAACTCGAATATCTTCGGATCAAGACTAGGAGCGTCGCTCGCGTACACGCTGGCTGGACCGCCCGATAGCACTAGCGCCGCCGGATTTCGTGCCGAAATCTCTCCAGCCGAAGCGGACCCAGGCACAATCTCGGAAAACCGCCCAACCTCGCGCACTCTGCGTGCGATGAGCTGGGCGTACTGGGCTCCGAAGTCCAACACGAGCACGGGTCGTTGATCCATATTGCTGTAGTTCCTCAGTCGGGGATTATCCAAGGTAACCGATTAGGCTGTCGAGCTATGGACACCACCGTGCTGCGTTTGCACACCGGACTCACCCTCGTGACTGATATCACCCGAGAAGTGGGCGATTTCGCCGCTTCGCATGATGACGGCCTCGTCAATGTCTTCGTGCCACATGCCACCGCTGGAGTGGCTCTTATCGAGACTGGATCAGGGACCGAACCGGACTTCGCCGAGGCGTTAGAGCGACTTTTGCCCACTAAAGATATTTACCGGCACCGCCACGGTAGCGTCGGTCATGGACGTGATCACGTCTTGCCAGCCTTCATTTGTCCCTCGCTGAACATTCCGGTGCTAAGTGGCCGATTGACTTTGGGAACTTGGCAGAGCGTGGTGCTCATTGATCCCAACGGGGACAACCCGGACCGCGCTGTCCGCCTGTCATTCCTGCCTGGATAATCATCTCGGTAGGAATGATACTCGCTTAGCTCACCGCAACGATCGGCAAATGAAGGGCGCCTGGGGCATCATCGGGCACCACGGGACTCTTCGGCTCAATCGGCTCTACCCGTCGATAGGCTTCGCCGGATATGGGTCGGGGATCCAACTCACCCTTGTTAGGCCACATCGCCATGGCTCGTTCTGCTTGAGCCGTGATGGTCAGCGAGGGGTTCACCCCTAAGTTAGCCGTAATAGTTGAGCCGTCTGTGATGTGCAGACCCTCATATCCGTAAACACGATGGTACGGGTCAACGACTCCCTTTTCTGGATCGTCCGAAATGGTTGCCCCACCCACAAAGTGAGCGGTGGCGGGAGCCGAGATGATGTCAAAAATACTACCCATGGTGAAGCCTTTGAGTCGTTTAGCCGTTCGGCGTACTGATTCATTGGCCGAAGGTATCCAGGTGGGGTTAGGTTCGCCCTCACCCTGTTCGGTTGTGAGAGCGACTCGCCCACCAATCCCCCGCCTGGTGATGACGTTGAGGGAGTTATCTACCGACTGCATCACCAGCGCGATAACTCCACGCTCGGACCAACGTCGGACAGAAGGAATTACTTGACGCGGCTTCTTGACGGCCGTACGTACCCACGTCTTCCAACGAGGAACTCCGGGCTCTTTGTCTGTGAGAATGGTGGACAACATTCCCATCGAGTTCGATCCCTTGCCGTAACGTACCGGCTCGATGTGTGTGTCAGGCTCCGGATACCAGGACGACGTGATTGCGACTCCACGAGTGAAGTCAACCTTCTCTCCGGGTGGCGCCATGGCACCGACTATGCTTTCGGAGTTCGTTCGAGACAACTTGCCCAACGCCGAACTGATCCGGTGCAGATGTCCTGCCGCCTTCATCCGATGCAACAGTCGCTGGGTGTTGTATGTCCCAGCAGCAACGATGACTTGCTCCGCGGTAAACGTCCGTCGCCCTCTCCTGGGCAGGATGCCGGTGTGCTCAGTGTCTACTGCAAAGCCCCCACCAGCAATCGGCTTCAGCTCTTGGACGGTAGTCAGCGGATAAACGACGGCTCCATGCTGCTCCGCTAGACCAAGGTAGTTCTTCGGCAGGGTGTTCTTTGCGTTGTGCCGACAGCCCGTCATGCATTCGCCACATTCGATGCAACCAGTCCGGGAGGGGCCAGCGCCCCCGAAGAACGGATCCGGCGTCTCCACGCCAGGACCCTCACCAAAGAACACCCCAACTGGAGCCATTCGAAAGGTATGGCCAACTCCCATCTCGTCGGCTACTGCACGCATGATCTCATCAGACGGCGTCATTGTGGGATTATCCACAACTCCTAGCATCCGTGACGCTTGGTCGTAGTAGGGCGCCAGTTCCTCAGCCCAATCGGTGATGTGGCCCCAATGACGATCCGTGAAGAACTTCTTCGGCGGGACGTACAAAGTATTCGCGTACACGAGAGAACCGCCGCCCACTCCGGCGCCAGCCAACACGACCACATCCTTCAAGACATGGATTCGTTGGAGGCCCCGCATACCCAGGCGCGGCGCCCAAAAAAACTTGCTCAATCTCCATGACGTCTTGGGGTAATTCTTCTCATCGAAGCGACGACCCGCCTCCAGAACCGCTACTCGATAACCCTTTTCAGTGAGTCGCAATGCTGAGACCGCACCCCCGAATCCAGACCCAATGATGACCACGTCGTAGTCGAAGGAATCCATCTGATCACTCATTTCATTCCCACTTTCTTCATCAGCCCTACAGCCGTCGAGAGCAACTCACCCCAGCGTTCATCGCTGAGACCGAACTGAGGCCCGTAACCAAGAGCGCGCTGGACTGCGATTGTTTGAGCCTCGGTATATTTCAACAAACCATCGTCACCGTGTCTGCGCCCCACCCCGGAGTCACCCATTCCACCCATTGGGGAGCCCAGAGTGCCCCACGCCGCGGCGTAGCCTTCATTGATGTTGACGGTACCGGAATGCAACTGTTCCCCTATCGCTTTGGCACGCCCAACATCGCGGCACAACACCGAGGAATTCAAGCCATACCTGGTGTCATTGGCCAGCCTTACCGCATCATCATCGGAGTCGAAGGGATACAACGACACAACCGGACCGAACGTTTCTTCACGACATATCGTCATGTCAGCACTAACGTCGCTCAGCACAGCTGGCTCGAACGCAAAGGGTCCGAGGTCCGGTCGAGCTCGTCCTCCTGCCAACAAGGTCGCCCCTTTACTGACGGCTTCTTGGACTTGACTTTCCACTGCCTGCAAATGTGCAGCGGAGATTAGGGACCCGATTTCTGCACCCCAGCCGATTCCCACTTCGATCTTCAAGGATTTGACGCGGTCAACGAAGGCAGGAACAAACTGATCCCAAATATCCCGCTGAACGTACATTCGCTCCATAGAGACACACAATTGGCCATTGTTGGCAAAACAGCCTCGGACTGCCGTCGTCACGGCCCGATCCAGATCAATGTCATCACATACGATCATGGCGTTCTTGCCGCCCAGCTCCATCGAGCAGCCTTTCAACTGCTGACCACATTGAGCCGCAAGAATGCCACCGACTCGAGTGCTTCCGGTGAACATGAGGTAGTCGCACTGTTCAACGAAGTCTTTGCCTAACTTCAAGCCGTCCCCCACCACAACTTGAAAGGCGTCATCGGGAACGCCAGCTTCGTGCATTAAGTCAACGATCCATAGTGCCGTGAGCAAAGTCTTGTCGTCTGGTTTGAGCACGACTGAGTTACCCGCTATTAGGGCCGGTATCGCATCAGAAGCAGCCATACTGAGCGGATAGTTCCATGGCGCGATAATCCCCACCACACCTTTGGCAAGCCGTCGTTCTTCGGCTCCCACTAAGACGGGAAGAGCCCCGCGGCGTCGCTTTGGACTGAGTAAGCGCTGCGCATCACGCGCGTAGTGTCGGGCGTTGACGCAGACGTCAAGGAGTTCCTCCAAAGCATCTCTGCGCGCTTTTCCGGTCTCCCACTGAATCACGTCCAGGATCTCATCGCGCCGCTCCAGCAGCAGATCATGCAACCGCAACAAGATGCTGGTTCGCTCTTTCAACGGTCGGTTAGCCCATGCATGTTGCGCCATCCGCGCAGAGGCAAATGCCGTGATTACATCGTCGATGTTTGACTCCGGAACACTAGCTAGATGCCGAAGATCAATCGGACTGACCACCTCCACCGACTGTCCAGAAGTACTGTGCAGCTGAGATGTGAGTCTAGAAATCAGACTGGGATCAAGACCCGCATGAGTTGCGGTATCTACTGTGATGGCCATGGAGCCTCCCGGCGTTACCTACCAAAGTAGAACAAAGGGGCGTATCCCCGCAGCCCAGAACGGCATACCCAACCCGTCCGGACGCGACTTCTGGGGCGATCTGAGGACCAGGAAGGATGATTACTCGGTGACAATCAACCATGTTTCTGGCCAATCGGCCTCAAAAACTTGAATCGCTTTCCGTCGCGTTTCTTCATCCCAGCCCAGCTCGGCACTCAGAATGTCCGCAACCGCCTCCACCGCCCCTCGACCAGCATCGGGGGTTTCCAGCGCGACTCTAGTCCGCCGAACTAATACGTCGGCAATCGAGCGGGCACCTTCATCACGAACTGCAACTACTGCTTCTGCAACGAGATAGGGAGCTCGTGGATGAAGCCGTTCGCCCAGAGATGCGTCATTGTCGATGAGATCAACAACACGTGGCGCTCGATCTCCATGTCGGCGCAACAGGTGCACGACCAAGCGCTCCGACATATCCCATTCACGAGCCAATCTGCTGCGGGACTGCCATAACTCGGCAAAATTGTCAGCACCTACCAGCGGGAGATTGTCTGTCTCCGAAATGGGGGGATCGCCGCCGACGTACGCTGACCGCTCGACGATGGCCGCGTCTACGGCGTCTTCCGCCATTACCCGGTAAGTGGTGTACTTGCCACCAGCGATCATGACCAGACCGGGCAACGGTCGCAGCACCACGTGTTCCCGAGACATTTGGGTGGTCGTTTCATCATCATCTTCACTGACAACCTCTGTCGCGACCAGGGGACGCAGACCACAATAAACGCCGATAATGTCTGATCGATCTAGCGGCTCGGCTAGCCAACGATTGGTTTGATCCAACAGATATTCGATATCCGCAGGATCGGCGTGAGGATCGGCTAGATCTCCTTCATAATCCGTGTCGGTAGTTCCTATCAGCCAACAGTCGTCACCCCAGGGGAGCAAGAACAGCACGCTAGTCGGCGTTCTGGCAATCACTGCGTTACCGGATCGAATCCGATCGCGTGGCACGACAAGGTGGACGCCCTTGGCTTGCCGCACCTGGGCGCCCTCGGGTTCGATACCAGCAACGCCGCGAAATTCGTCGGTCCAGACCCCCGTGGCGGACAGCACACATCGGGCGTAGACGTCGAGTTCGCGACCATCTACCGCTACCCGAGCACCGATGACTCGCTCCCGTTCCGCGTCTAAAGGCTCCCTGATCACCCCGACGGCTGCACAGCGAGTAACAACCG
Organism: Micrococcales bacterium; assembly: GCA_002699445.1. Taxonomy (GTDB): domain Bacteria; phylum Actinomycetota; class Actinomycetes; order S36-B12. The sequence goes on from PAAU01000063.1 coordinate 22,442, forward strand.
CGGCACCGGCACCTGCCGCTGAGCGTGCCAGTGCCAGCGTGTGTCGTGCGTCATCGATTTGAGCGTCGTAAAACCTCACTGCCGACTTAATCCGGTCGGCCGCAAGTCCTGGTGCGATACCTCGAACAGCTGCTCGGGATAACGTCTTAGGTCGAGGCATTGTGCCGCCGTAGGCGCCCACTCGGGACAACATGTCGTAAAGAGTGACGCCCGCACCGATGTACGGCCGTTCCCAAGTAGGACCCGACAGCGGCAATAAGAATGCGAGTGGTTGTACGAGGTGGGGAGCTATCCGGTCCAGAAGTAAGCCGCGCTCGGTCAATGCCTCGTGTACCAGACCGAACTCACGATGTTCGAGGTATCGAAGTCCGCCGTGAGCCAACCTGCTCGATCGACTAGAAGTGCCCGCCGCCAAGTCAGTTTGCTCAACTAATCCAACAGCCAAGCCCCGGCTTGCTGCATCAAATGCTGATCCACAGCCAACGACTCCACCCCCAATCACCAAGACGTCTAGCGGATTCTCTGGTGTGGCCGCTTCCAGTCGCTTGATCGATTCAACTCTGTAGCCAGGCGTGAGCGCATCAGAGTGACCTGATCCCGCTGCTTCACTCGTTAGCTCAACTTTGACATCCACAACGCCACGGTAGTGCAGATAATCGGCTCACGATGTGACCGCCCGCGCTAGACCTAGCCGCCGAGTACGACCTCGACTCGCTGAAACTCCTTCAAGTCGGTGTACCCAGCCAGTGAGATGGCTTTCCTCATCGCCCCACTCAAGTTCATAGTCCCGTCAGCAGTTCGACTAGGACCGTTCACGATCTCGGCTAACGTCCCGACCGTGCCCAAGTGAACTCGTTCACCTCGCGGAAGTGTCGGGTGTATCGCTTCCGGCCCCCAGTGCATGCCACGACCTGGCGAATCAGTGGCACGAGCTAATGCAGATCCCACGACTACGGCATCGGCCCCACAGGCCAAAGCCCGCACCATGTCACCACTTCGACCCATCGAACCGTCAGCGAGTACGTGTACGTAACGTCCACCGGATTCATCCATGTAGTCGCGTCTCGCCTCGGCCACTTCGGCTACTGCGGTTGCCATCGGAACTCGAACGCCTAGTACGTTCGACGTGCGATGAGCGGCGCCGCCGCCGAAGCCAACCAGTACTCCTGCCGCCCCAGTCCGCATCAGATGCAATGCCGATTGATAGTTGGAGCAGCCACCCACGATGACCGGTATATCCAGGTCGCCGATAAACGATTTGAGGTTCAGTGGCTCTCCGTCGCTCGAAACGTGCTGGGCACTCACGGTAGTCCCGCGAATGACCAGAATGTCGGCGCCACCCGCGACGACTAGCGGCGCTAGTTCAGCCGCACGATTTGGTGACACGGCTGCGGCCACAATACGACCCGGCTGACGCAGGCCAGCGATTCGCTCTTCAACGAGGTCCACATCGATCGGTTGACTATAAATCTGCTGCATCCTGGACGTAGCCTTGTCCTCCGGCAACGCAACGATCTCATCCAAGCAAGGTTGCGCGTCCGGGTAACGCGCCCACAGCCCTTCCGCGTTGAAGACCGAGAGAACTCCCAGATCCGCCAGTGCCGCGGCGCTAGTAGGGGAAGTTACCGAATCTGTAGGCGCTGTCATCAGCGGTGCCGCAAACCGATATGCGTCGATCTGCCAGTTCAAAGAAACGTCAGCGGCACTGCGAGTGCGTCGGCTAGGAACCACACTTACTTCGTCGAAGGTGTAGGCGCGGCGACTGCGCCGAGCCCGACCGATCTCGAAATCGCTCATCGTTCACCCAAGGATGGAAAGTAGTTGGGCGATTCAGATGTCACCTGCACGTCGTGGGGATGACTTTCGCGGAGGCCGGCAGCGGTAATCCGAACAAAACGTCCCTTACGTTGCAACTCAGAGATAGACGCCGCACCGGAGTACCCCATCGCAGCTCGCAATCCACCAACCAACTGGTGAGCTACCGCACCCAAAGGTCCGCGATAGGGCACCTGCCCTTCGACACCTTCTGGCACTAGTTTATCGTCGGACAGCACGTCGTCTTGGAAGTAGCGATCCTTCGAGTATGACCGAGCCTCGCCGCGACCTTGCATCGCTCCGAGGGACCCCATGCCGCGGTACTGCTTGAACTGTTTTCCGTTGATGAAAACCATCTCACCGGGCGCTTCAGTCGTGCCAGCCAAAAGTGAACCCAGCATCACGGTATCGGCGCCCGCCACCACTGCTTTGGCTATATCTCCCGAGTACTGCAGACCACCGTCACCGATGACTGGAACACCTTGCGGTTGAGCCACCTGGGCCACGCTGTAGATCGCCGAAACCTGCGGAACACCCACCCCAGCAACCACCCGAGTCGTGCATATGGAACCTGGTCCCACGCCCACCTTGAGGCCATCAGCGCCCGCATCGATAAGCGCAGCGGCTGCTTCGCCGGTCGCAATATTGCCACCGATAACCTGCACGTCGGTCTCCCGCTTCACCCGAGCAACCGCCTCTAAGACGGCTCGGCTGTGTCCATGGGCCGTATCGACCACGATCACATCCACGCCAGCCTCAACGAGCAAGAGCGCCCTCTTGAAAGAGTCCTCGCCCACCCCCACCGCAGCGCCAACTCGCAGTCGACCGGAGCCATCCTTGGTCGCCGCAGGATATCGCTCCGACTTGGTGAAATCCTTTACGGTAATCAGACCCGTAAGCCGTCCCTCACTGTCGACTAGCGGCAATTTTTCTATTCGATGCTCAGCAAGCAGACCGTAGGCATCATCACGACTCATTCCTACTGCTCCGGTTACGAGCGGCATCGGCGTCATAACATCAGCAACTCGAACAGAGCGATCGTCAATGAAACGCATGTCACGATTTGTCACGATGCCAACAAGTAGGCCTTTATCGTCAACTACCGGCGCTCCGGAAATGCGATACCTGGAACATAACTGCTCAACTTCAGCAATAGTGTCCCCCACACGGCAGGTGACCGGATTAGTCAACATCCCGGCCTCCGATCGCTTGACCAAATCGACCTCGATTGCCTGATCCTCCGCAGACATATTTCGGTGCAGAATCCCAATGCCACCTTGACGAGCCATCGCGATCGCCATTCGCCCTTCGGTGACAGTGTCCATGGCACTAGAAACGAGGGGAATCGCAAGTTCGATCTCGCGAGTCAGCAGCGTGGCAGTGTCAGCCTCACTGGGGATCACATCGGACTCGTTCGGTTGCAGCAATACATCGTCATAAGTAAGTCCGAGCTCGCCGAAGAGTTCGTGAGCGGACGGACGATCTGCGGGGACTGTCACTCAAACCTCGCTGTGGTCGGGCTTTCAGGGTAACGGCAGGCAACCAGCCTTGCCACGACCCGTTCCCGAGTTAGGGAATTAATCCGCGGCGCAGACCTTCAGCGACCGCGTGGCCCCGATCCGAAACTATCAATTTTCGAAATAGACGACGGGCGTGAGTCTTCACGGTGTCTTCTGACAGGTACAACTCTTTACCGATCTGGGCATTGCTGAGGCCTTCGCTCATACCTCGCAGCACCTGCTGTTCCCTTTCCGTCAAACTCGGTCCAGCTTTTTGCCGTTGCTGCGGGATGTCTGCTCCCGAACGACCTCCGACGAGTGCGGCTAGAACCGCGGCAATCTCTTGCGGCGAAGCATCTTTCGCGAGGTATCCGCTTGCTCCCACCGTGACCGACTCCGCCACCGACTGTGGCGCCTCACCCGTTGTCAGCATCACTACTCGGGCGCGGGTATCCAGGTCGAGCAGTTTCCGCAAAGCTTCGAGTCCGCCCATTCCCGGCATTTGAACATCTAGGAGAACGACATCGGGCAACTCAACCGGATATCGCGCCAGCATCTCCTCACCGCTAGCAGTGGTACTAACACCGGCGACCTCTGGGATGGAGGTGAGGGATCTCTTTATCGTTGCACGCACACCGGGAGAGTCATCGCAGACCATGATTGAGGCCATGCCACCTCCCGGTGCTTCACAAACATCTTGCTCCGGCAGAGCCTCACGGTCCAGTTACGAGTCCTTTGACCCAAGTTGTCCTGTTGTGAAACGCGAGTTTCGAATGTTCGATACCCAAACCCTAGTGAACCTTGCTCCTCCTCGCTGGTTATTGGAAAGTTGATCAACCTCGCCCGGTGTCACCTACGTCCCTGGGAACCCGAGTATCCCCCACGTTCCTCGACTAGTGACCAGCCACGTGGCGTCCCTCCCAGTGGGAACCCAGCCCGGGTGGGAGACGCTGAGAAATAAACGAAAGAGCATCAGTTGCTGCGGCCTGCTGAGCGGCTGTTGCACGATCTCCTAAGACTCTTACCGCCGGCCACAGGATGGGTCGCAGTTGCAACGTCTGCGCCAAGTCCACTGCCTCAAGAAGCTGATCATCCCCATCAGCGGTTTTCGACATATCTCGGGCGACACCCAGAAAAAGTAAGGATTTAGCTAGGTGCCGCGGTGAACGAGCTGCTTCAGATTTGGCTTGGTTCGCGTGGTAGATAGCCGTGGCGGCATCCTCCGTCAAGAGTGCCACCTCGGACCTCACCCAGTGGTAGCGCACCTGATCCCGCCAACCGTTAAGTAGCTGCGCTACTTTCGTCAAAGTCGCCGCCGCCTCACTTGCTTGTCCGCGGCCAACACAATCCGCCGCTAGTCCAATGAGTCCGTCCACTTGAGCAGAGCCTGGACCGAGACACGCTAATTCGTCGTGGGCTACCGCCTGCTCATGTTCGCCTATCTGACGTAATCCTGATGCGAGCGTGGCTGCCGCAAGTCCACGAACTTCTGATACCTCGGATGGCTTCGAGGTGACGAGGTTACGCTCAAGGAGTTGCAGCGCTGCTTGTGCCGCACGGTAATCCCCCAACGCCATCAGACATACCGAATATGCCCACGTCGACCAGGAGTCGTCGTTCTCCTTCAGTGTCAACAAACCATCGAGCGGGGCATTGGTGATAGCGCTCCACGCATCTTTTTGTGCGTTAGATCCCATACGAGAGTTCAGTGACCGCATCCTTCAAGGATGGCGGTCGAGCGGCTTCATGCTGAGTTTCGGACCAACCAGGGCCTAGCAATACAAACTCAGGGGCGGGTCGCATCGGTGGAAGGGCGCTTATGACATCAGCCTCAGCATGTTGCGGCAGTTGCGCCCACAAACCAATCTTGCGCGGTCGTACTCGTTTGACTGCATCGCTCATAGCGGCAGCAGGCACATTGTTCCCGAGGAGTACGGAAGGAGTTCCGTCGCTCAGGAGCGCAGACTGCAAGGCAAGCAGCGGCAAAACGTGCTCCTCATTGGGGGCACAGCCCAACAAAACCGGTCGGGAGCCACTTACGCTGTCTGGCATCGTACTCAGTAGTGCGCTGGTTACTCCGTGGGCGAGCACATGTTCGACATCAATGCCCTCTCCGGTTCGAGCCCAGCGATCTCCCACAGCAACTAGTACTGGCGAAATAACCTCATTCCAGGTTTCCACCACACCGTGATCCTCTATCAGTCCCGAGAGAGTCGCTGTTATTGCGTTGCCATCTAGGGCCATCGCGGCCCGCGCGAGCCCCCGTTGATGTTCCGTGCCCACCGGAAGGGGAATGATTCGCCCACCGCCTGAGCGGCCGTGACTAGGAATCGGCTGTTCCCCAACTTGGGGTAGGGCGCTGGCCGCGACTGCCTCCGCAGCGGGATAACCAGCCTGCAACAGGCGAGCAGCTACTCGTAGTCGCTCAATGTCGCTTTCGTTATATCGTCGGTGGCCACCAGCGGTCCGAATGCTAGGACTTAAGTCGTAGCGACGATCCCAGGTTCGTAAAGTTGCTGCAGTTAAGCCAACTCGAGCCGCCGCCTCAGCCACGGACAGCGAGGCAGACGTCGTTGCAGCACTGTTCATACCTTGAGTCTCCACCGATAGACGTGAATGCGCCACTGGACATTCCCTAGAGGCTCCGAAAAACGTATTGGCGTTTCATGTTGACGAACTTATGCAACAGTTCTACAGTAGGAGCAACAGAGGAGAGATCATGGCCAACCTAACTCGACTACCAGGACCCAATGCCGATCTCTGGGATTGGCAACTCGAAGCCGCCTGCCGCGGAATTGACTCCGAGGTTTTCTTCCACCCGGAACGAGAGCGCGGTGAAGCGCGCGAGCGTCGTGAGCAAGCAGCCAAACAAATATGTGCTGCATGCCCAGTACGCCAAGAATGTCTCGAACATTCGCTAGCGGTCAAAGAGCCCTACGGCGTATGGGGTGGCCTCGCCGAGCATGAGCGCGCTGCCCTACTGAAGCGCCAAAAGCTTTCTGCGGTCTGCTGACGGACTCAAGTAAAGAATGACAATGGGGTCGCCCAGTAGGAACTGGGCGACCCCATTGTCATGAGTTTCGCTACTTAGTGGCTATGCCCACCCGGACCATGGCTATGTCCATGCCCATGGTCATTTGCGTCGTCGTCTTCTTCGGGCTTCTCTACGACGAGAGCCTCAGTCGTTAACAGCAATCCGGCGATAGAGACGGCATTCTGCAATGCTGATCGCGTCACTTTCACCGGGTCGATGACACCATTTGCTACTAGGTCTTCGTACTGCCCGGTGCTGGCGTTGAATCCAGTTCCAGCGCCGGCCTCGGCAACTCGCGTCGTGACCACATATCCAGCCTCACCAGCGTTCTCTGCGATCCACCGCAGCGGCTCGATCAAAGCGTTACGTACTACTTTGACTCCGACTGCCTCGTCGTCATCTGCTAGTTCGACTCCATCTAAGGCTCGCGCAGCGTGGACAAGAGCTGAACCACCACCGGGAACGATCCCCTCCTCGAGTGCGGCCCGCGTGGCGGCTACTGCATCCTCGATACGGTGCTTCCGCTCCTTTAGTTCCACCTCAGTGGCTGCACCAACCTGAATGACACATACGCCGCCGGCCAACTTGGCCAGGCGCTCGTTGAGTTTTTCGCGGTCCCAATCCGACTCGGTAGCGTCTATTTCCCGGCGCAGTTGAGCGATCCGATCCGCCACCGCGTCCTCGGTGCCCTTGCCCTCAACGATTGTGGTGTCATCTTTCGTCACCACTACTCGCCGAGCGTTGCCCAGCACATCTGGACCAGCTTGGTCCAGTTTTAGCCCTACTTCCTCAGCAATCACGGTGGCACCGGTCAGGATGGCGATATCCTCCAGCATCGCTTTGCGGCGATCGCCGAAGGCGGGTGCTTTAACCGCGACTGCGGTTAACGTTCCACGGACTCGGTTCACGACCAGAGTGGAAAGCGCTTCACCCTCCACATCCTCGGCAATAATCAAGAGCTGCTGACCCGACTGAAGAATTTTCTCCAATAACGGCAATAGGTCCTGTACTGAGCTGATCTTGCCCTGGACCAGCAGAACCGCTGGATCCTCAAGAACTGCTTCCATCCGTTCGGCATCGGTCACGAAATAGGGAGATAGGAAACCCTTATCGAACTGCATACCTTCCGTAAAAGACAGCTCGACACCCATTGATTGAGCCTCTTCAACCGAGATAACGCCATCGGCGCCGACCTTGGCAAAGGCTTCGGCGATGAGTCGCCCTACCTCAGCGTCTTGCGATGAAATAGCTGCAACTTGCTCGGTCTCACGTTCGCCAGCGACCTCGCGGGCATCGGACTTCAGTTGCTCTACAACTGCGTCGCACGCCACATCCAGACCACGTTTGAGGGCTAGGGGATTGACCCCAGCAGTAACTACCCGCAGTCCCTCATGAACCAGAGCCTGCGCCAGAACCGTGGCTGTAGTGGTGCCGTCGCCGGCGATGTCATTGGTCTTAGTGGCCACCTCTTTGACGAGCTGCGCCCCCAGATTTTCGTACGGGTCGTCTAACTCAATCTCTCGGGCGATGGTCACACCATCATTAGTGATGGTGGGAGCTCCCCACGATTTATCGAGGACAACGTTGCGGCCTTTGGGACCCAGCGTTACCCGGACGGTGTCGGCCAACTGATCCACGCCTCGCTCAAGGGAAGCGCGGGCATTGGCATCGAATTCAAGAATTTTTGGCATGTCTCTTCCTGTTCCAATCAGTTACGGGAACTCAGACACGGCGACGCCCCGAGGACATGCCCCGGGGCGTCGTGTGTCAGGAGTTGATCATTTCTCTACGATCGCGAGCACGTCGCGAGCCGAGAGGATGAGGTACTCCTCGTTGTTGTACTTGACTTCAGTACCGCCATACTTGCTATAGATCACGGTGTCGCCGACGCTGATGTCAACGGGGATACGATTTTCCCCATCATCATCGAAGCGACCGGGGCCGACAGCCACGACCTTGCCCTCTTGGGGCTTCTCCTTGGCGGTGTCCGGAATGACCAGACCAGACGCGGTAGTCTGCTCCGCGTCCAACGGTAGGACCACAATGCGGTCCTCTAGCGGCTTGATAGAGACTGACACGTCTCGACCTCCCCTTTCGGGAATGTAATTTCCAACAGATTGAAGCGCGTCCGCCGACCGTTATCGCGGTTACGGTCCCCGTCCGCACTAGCACTCTCCTACGGACAGTGCCAGGTCAACCGTAGGCCTTGATTAGCACTCCGTCAAGAAGAGTGCCAGCTGTTTTTCAGGTTCTTCTCCTCAGAGTCTCAGTCGGCGGCACCATGGGGGGATGCTCGAACTCTCGCCTGCGGAGCTATTAGCCCCCGAAACTAAGGAAATTTGGGTAGCGGCAGATACTCTCGAGGAGCCGACACCAGCCGACATAATTCGCTTACGCCGCATAGCTCCCGATCTGCCAACGGACCTAGTCTCGGCCGTCATAACTCAAGTTCAACTGCGGCGAAAAGCACGTTCATCGTTGGGAGATGTCGCCAATCGCATGCTGTTCACCGCAGCTGGACTGCAGCAGAGCACGCCACCGGCCACAGCGTCCCGCCGAGCGCGACGCCTGGTTGACCTGGGGATGACGTCTGTCCTAGATGTCGGCTGCGGTATCGGAGTCGATGCTATGGCCAGCCAGCGAGCAGGACTGACAGTTACAGCTATCGAGAAGGACCCGGTCACCGCCGCATTCGCGACGGTGAACCTGGAACAGCAGGTCAGAAATGATGATGCTGTGGTGGGCACTCTGCCCCTGTGCGATGCCACTTTCTTCGACCCAGCCCGACGGAGCCAAAACCGACGCCTCATGTCCCCTGACGACTGGTCGCCGAGCTGGTCCTGGATCACCAAGTATGGCGAAGGTAGACCTAGAACCGTAGCTAAGGCCGCACCTGGTATTCCCCATGACCGAATTCCAGCAAGATGCGCGGCTGAGTGGGTAAGCCTCGATCATCGGCTGATCGAGACCTGCATTTGGTTCGAGGGTCTTGCCGCCGGTTTGCCTCGACGGAGCGCGGTCCTACTGCATCAGCAGTCTGACCCGTGGAAGGTAGGCGAAGAATCAGTTCTCGGCACTGACGATGAGTCACAGCCTGCTCCACTCGGCCCAGTCGCTGACTGGATCTTGGAACCCGACCCCGCCATCATCCGTTCGCACCTCATCGACACCCTGGCGGAAAGGATTGGCGCGGTGGGACTTAGTTCGGATATCGCTTACCTCACGTCCAATCACCCCCCCGATCCGTCATGGGCGCAGCGCCTGAAAGTACTCGATGAAGTACCCGCCGGCGGCAAAGCACTTCGACTCGAACTGCGGCGGCGAGAGATCGGCAAAGTCGAAATCCACACCAGGGGTCTCGGGATAGATCCCACTCGCTTGCGACGTTCCCTGAAATTGAGTGGATCCGGTCCTCTACATCATCTATTACTGACACGCGTTGCCGGTACTCCGACGGGCTTTCTGGTTCAACCTGACTCTCCAAAATCGAAAATAGGCAGCTGAATCGTGGCGTCGATCAATACCCAGGCGGTCACCATCGGGGTAGCCACTGGCGCTTATGGCATTTCCTTTGGCGCCTTGGCAGTTGGAGCGGGATTCAGTTGGTTCCAAGCAATGACCTTTTCGATTTTGATGTTTACCGGGGCCTCCCAGTTTGCTGCTATCGCCATAGTTGCCGCGGGTGGGGCACCCGTGGCCGCAGTGTTGACGTCTTGGTTGCTGGGAATTCGCAACGGGCTGTACGCAGTTTCGCTATCTCAGCGACTCAATCCAAAGGGTTGGCTCTTGCCGGTTACCGCCCAACTGACCATCGATGAGTCCACCGCGACGGCGATATCACACGAGGAACCAGACAACTCTCGTCCCCTGCAGCAAGCGTTCTACCGCACTGGGATTGCGGTATTCCTCTTCTGGAATGTGGGTACCTTAGTCGGCGCTCTCGGCGTAAACGCTGTTGGTGATCCCAGCGATTGGGGACTGGACGCTGCCGCACCAGCGGCCCTGCTGGCCCTGCTATGGCCTCGCCTGTCCGATCGCACCGCACGCGTAACGGCCTTGTGGGCTGTCGCCGTAGCACTCGTCACAACACCACTGCTACCACCTGGAATGCCGGTTCTTGCGAGCGCGCTGGTTGCGCTCTTTATTGGGCTGAGGCGGCCATCATGTGGCTAGTTGTTGTAGTCGGATCGCTTGGTTGCTACCTGATCAAGTTACTCGGCTACGTCGTTCCTCAAGACTGGCTCGCGGGCGAGCGATGCAATCGTGTCAACACTTTACTTCCCATCGCGCTGCTGAGTTCACTCGTGGTGATACTGACTCTGAGTGGCAGCAGCGGCCCGTTGCTCGACGCCCGACTCGCGGGGGTTGCGGTTGCCGCGGTGCTGTTAGTGCTGCGCGCACCATTCTTAGTCGTCGTAGTCGCAGCTGCGGCGACCGCGGCACTTCTTCGACTTGTCGTTGGCTGAGTAGTTATCCAGTACCGAACTGAGTGGGTATCCCGGCGGTAAAGGTCACTGTCGCTTTCGGCCCTGACCCCACCGTAGTTACTGCTCGCACTTGGACCGAGTAACTCTGATTGGGTCGTAACTTGGCGAACTTGCGCTGAGACCTCCCATTGGCCTTCGGAACCCAGTCTTGAGACTTCCACCGCGAATACCCTTTGCTGCGGCTATCCCCACTCTTCTTGATCCGCGTCTGGTAGGACACCAGCGGCCCACTACCGAGCTTCTTGGGCCGCTTCCACGTCACAACCGCCGACGTCGGGCTCCGCTTCTGCGCCGGAGCATTCAATTTCCGCACCTTGCCCGGCAGCGCTTGATCCGAAGCTCCCGCGTTTGCATTCGCTTTCACCCTTAGTGCCACACCAGCCAACGCCACCGAGTCGGGACTACCGATCGCGTTGGACTTTAGCTTGAGCATGCCGGCCGATGATCCGGTGTTTTGCGGCGCGTATCGGACTTTGACGCGACAGGCGTTACCTGGCTTAATGGACTTCTCCAAGCAGTCGGTCGCCTTGATGAGCACGAACTCGTCGTCATCATCAGACACTCTCACTTTTTGCATGCGCAGCGGACCATCACCCACGTTGTTGATTACAGCCTGACTGGTGGCGCTTTCGCCCACATCTACTGAACCGAAGTCAACGAGGTCGGCCTCAACGATTGCTTGAATGCCCTCACCTGTGATCGGGATCCAGTCCGGACTGGACGCGCCGTCTGAGGTCACTTGAACCTGAACTGATCTGGGCCCTACGTTGTCTGGCGAGAATCGGATGGGGACTTTACAGGATTTCTTGGGCAGGAGTGTCTTGATTTTGCAGCCCTTACCTTCGCTGACGAATTCCTCAGTATTTCCGAATACCCGAGTTTGACGAACTCGAATAGGGGCGTTACCCGAATTGCGCACCAGAAGGGTTTTCTTGACTGAGTCGCCGACTGGCACCCGACCAAAGTCTGCAATCGTCGCCGACAGTTGACCGATCAACCCGATTCCCTGCACCGAGAACTGATCAACGCTGGTCCAACTATTACTCGTGACACGAATAGCTGCAGCACGCGGACCACCGGAACGCGGGGCGAACTCGAGTGTGGCTCGGCAGGATTCTCCGGACGGAATCTTGCCATCACGACAATTTCCCTGCTTGATGGAAAACTCGTTGCCTGAGACCCGCAACTTTTTGATCCGTAGCGGAGCGGCGCCCACGTTACGGACCTTTATCTTTTGCTCGGCACGACTACCAACTGCGGTGGCATCGAATCTCTTCACCTTGGTAGCCAGCACCGCAGTTGCGGCCCTGCCGCCGACGGGCAGAAATGAGTCTCGGCCGACCTTTCGTTCGACGCGCAGTTCAGCCGCTCGAATTCCCAAGTCACTTGGATCAAACTGCATCCTCACATCGCAGACGTCCCCTGGCTTGAGTTGCTTCCGGCAGTCGGAGTCATTGACGACACGAAAATCTCCTGATTCCGTTACTTTGACTCGCTCGATTTTGAGTGCGCCATCACCCTCATTCTCGATGGTCGCAGTGCCTCGCTTGCTACCGCCGATCTCGGTTGGATTCTTGAAGGGCACCGACTTAACTGTCAATGGTGCTCGCGGTGTTATGGCTCCGACTGGAATTTGAGAAGCGGAAGACCGCACACCCAAGTTTGCATTGGACTCGACTTCAACGACGGCGGCGTACGAACCGTCCACCCTTTCCGAATCGAAGACAACAGTCACCGAACAGGTCTTCCCAGGCCTCACTGAGACGTCCATGCATCCTGAGGGGTCGGGGATACTGAAGTTTGGCGATGCCGCGCGGTTGGCATCGAAGACCTTGAACTTGGTGACTCGCAGGTCTGCGGTACCCACGTTTTTCAGCGTTAGTTGCTCATCAGAATCGTATTTATCAATGATGGTGGCATCGAGAGCTCCGTCAATAACTGCGTAGGTTCCAGTACCCGATAGGCCGACTTCGAGCGTCGCATTGGACGCATCTGACTCGACCGTTAGCGTTCCGGATGCGGGCCCAGCATTCGAGGGAAGCGCTTTCGGAGCGAATTTCAGCTGAACATCGCAAGATTCACCAGGTCCTAAAAGCTTGCCACTACAAGGATCCGCAACCACCGAGAAACCGGCGCTCTTGTCATTCTCAGAGAGAACAACCTGACTTATCTTGGCAGATCCGGCAAACTGACCATCTGCGGAATTTCGAACCGTGAGCACCTTGGTCTCACCGTTGGTGCCCACCTCGACTTCACCGAAGTCAACCTTCGAAGCGGCCAACTTTCCGACGGCACCGGAGCCCGCCAGTGAGACCTCCATCTTCTCATTGACTGCATCCGAATCCACTAGCAGCACCGCGGCTTTCTCTCCGATCGATGCTGGTTCGAACTTAACTTCGATATCGCAGGCGCCACCCTTGGCGAGCGTTTTACCCGTGCATTTGTCATCCACGATGAGGAAGCGCCCGGCTTGTTTCTCTTCGATAGCGGTACCAGTCACCTTCACTGGAGCTGAAGTAGACGAGTCAACGTTCTTCAACGTGACGACAGCACGCTTCGGTCGCGCCAAATCCACGAGACCGAAATCCAGAGCCTCGGCAAACAGTTCCCCCTGCACACCATTGCCTTGGACAGCAAGTTCGGTTGAGACGAAGCCCGGCTCTGAAACGTCCCAGCTAGCTGCAAGTGGCCCTAACCGAGCCGGCGTTAAGGTCCAATCTCCCCGACATTCATCGGTAAAACTGATTTTTCCGTCTTNNACCGTGCAGGTTCCAACGGGTNCGAAACTATGNCCATCAGAAGNATCGCCTTGCCTAAGNGTCGTCGTCGCNGTCCGATTNCCACCCGGNCGNGCCGTCAATGANANCTCTTNTTTCGNTGANTCACCAACAANAACGTCACCGAATTCCAGCTCNCGTGGCGAGACTCTCAGNNCGGGNCATTCNGCCTTTGGCATGNTGCTGGTGCCCTGNAGCCAGTTGACGACGACCGAGTCGGGTCGGGTGGTGAAATCCCATCCGGAAATCGTGTGGTCGTGGCTACCACTGGTACTGGCGGATTGGGAAGACCCGAGGCTATTTTCCCCGGCCGCACCACGTGTTTTTCCTGAGCCACTGATCCCGTCACCGTAGTTCTTGATCCCATAAGCATGGGTATGAGACGAGGGGCTGGGAGAGCCCACGCTAAACGTTGATATCTTCGTGCGTTGAGAGATCTGAGAGTTCACGGTGGACCCAGCGTGATCACCGGTCTGGACCAAGTATTGACCCACTGCGTTACTCAGTGCGGTCCAACCTGACGGTGCACTGCTCGACAGCCGCGCTACTACCGAGTTCTGCGGCAGTAGCGTCTCGGTTCTGCACTCGGGCTCATAGTCGCCACGAATGATCCATCGCACCGTCAGCGAATCTGGCCGGGTGATCGAGTCTCCTGAGATCGTATGCGTTCCGTTGGACTGTGAATCAGTGACGTTCGGATTTGACGAGATCGGGTTATTGCACGCCGTCGGGTTGCTGGAACTGCACGAATTAGCGTTAGCGCGCCGTTGGTTGTTCTTACCGCCACCCGCAGTCTCTTTGAAAGTCCCAATATTGTGTGAATGGGCACCCCCACTGGACGATGTCAGCTTCCCAAGTCGCGGCGACTTGGTCTGCGACGACAACTTCTGCCCCTGCTGCCATCCGGATCTCCACTCACTCAAATACCGACCATTCCAATTCGGCGTCTTTCCGCTTTGTCGATCCAAAGCAGAAACTGCAGCGAAGTAACTTTCCAATCCACTGTTACCTGAAGTTGACACTCCCGTCATCGATAGCCAACCAGACGGAGTGCTACTCGACGTCGTAGCCACTACTAGCCCTACCGGCACCAACGATTGCGACGTGCATGCTCCCTGATGATCGGCCTTGATTAGCCAATGCCCTACTACTGAGGGTGGACGAGTAGCGGAATCCCCACCAGTAATCGGATGAGTGTGTGCCCCCTCCTCGGTCGTCGGAATGTCATGGTTCGGCTGCGCATCTGTGCGCCAACCTCGACCTTTACTTGTTCCGCCACCCTTTCCGGTGACACCATACTTGAACGAATGCCCCCCGCCAGTGCTTGTCGAATTCGATTGTGGCGCTCCCGTCAAATATCCAAGTTGCTCTCCTAATACAGCTTGTGCGCTGTTGTTGTCCCGCATCGCAGCCCGCGCGGAACTGGTGGACCCTTTACCAACGAGCCACCTACCGGAGAAGTTTGGCAACGTACCCGATGAGTAGCCCGAGGACTCCTGCAACGACACATGCAGCTTCGGATAGGTGGAGGCACTAAAAGACGACCCATTCAACTTCTTCCAGCCAGCCGGCACATCAGATTTCAACCAAAACGCAATCAAACCCGGCGGCACCAGGGCATCACAGTCATCATTGGCCAACTCGCCATTAGATGCCGCTTGAGCCGTCTCTCGCTCAGGAGCCGATAGCACCCCAAAAACTAGACCTGCAGTAGCCAGCAACAACAGAACACCACTGAAACCACCACCAGGCCGACTGAACCGCAGCTCCACGTTTTTCTCCTCTACCCGAGACGACCTAACTGCCGCCCCTCACCCGTTGGATAATGACTTCCACAGGCTAAGAAAAACCGTCGTTTTATGCAACGAGAATTTGTGGATCTTGAGGGAATCTTGCGATTTACCGACAAAGGTCAAGACATCAAGGCCACGTCAACCGGAAGCGACGACTCGGCTGGAAAATCGTCTTCGCTCGGCTGCGCTCCTCTACTCACGGCCAAGGAACCTAGTGCGGCAACCATTGCACCGTTGTCGGTGCACAGTCCCGGTGCGGGGATCCGCAATCTAACGCCTGCCCCTTCACACTTTTGCTCTGCCAGACTGCGCAGGCGGGAATTTGCTGCCACCCCTCCCCCCAGAATCAGATGATCAAAGCCCTGTTCGGAGCACAGCATGACCGCTTTGCGCACCAATACATCTGCGACCGCCTCCTGAAAGCTCGCCGCTACGTCGGCTACCGGAACCTGCCTGCCTTCTGCCCGGCACTGTTCAACCCAGCGAGCAACCGCTGTTTTCAGTCCGCTGAAGGAGAAGTCGTAGCGATGCCGCTGCAGATCTCGACCTCCGGTAAGCCCCCGGGGGAAATCGATAGCCGACGGATCTCCACCTTGGGCGACCTCGTCAATGTGAGGTCCGCCAGGGAAGGGCAAACCAAGTAAGCGCGCCACCTTGTCAAACGCCTCCCCAGCAGCATCGTCAATAGTTGCACCCAATGGGACGATGTCATCCACTAAATCGGTAACCGCTAACAGTGAACTGTGACCACCTGACACCAGCAAAGCAGCGGCCGGCTCGGGCACTGGACTACCGGAAAGACCGTCGACGGCTACGTGTGATGCCAGGTGATTCACACCGTAGACCGGTTTACCTAGCGCCAGACCCAGAGACTTCGCTGCACTCACTCCAACGACTAAAGCTCCCGCCAAACCCGGACCCGCAGTCACAGCGATGGCGTCAAGATCAGGCAATGAAATGCCGGCCGTCTTGCAGGCTCGCTGCAACGTTGGCACCATCGCCTCAAGGTGCGCGCGGCTGGCTACTTCCGGAACGATGCCACCAAACCGAGCATGTTCATCTGCACTGCTCGCAATCGTGTTTGCTAGCAATCGATGTCCGGCAACAATCCCGACTGCCGTTTCATCACACGACGTCTCGATACCCAGCACTAAGGGCTCATCCGGCATGGGCCACCTCCGTAAGTGGCGCTGGTTCATTGCGACGCAATCGCATGTTGACCGCGTCAGTACCATCGGCGTAGTAGTTGCGCCGAATGCCCAACTTCGTAAAACCAGCTGCTTGGTACAGGCGTAACGCCGCCGCATTGTCGGCACGCACTTCGAGAAAGATTCTGGTGCAGTCTTGTCGCCAAGCCATCTGCACGGCGGCATCCACGAGACGGCCGCCTAGGCCCGCGCCCTGAGCACCTGGATCCACTGCGACAGTTTGCACATCGGCATCTGGTGGCGAGAGAAAAATCCCGCAGTATCCGACAACGTCTTCCCGCTGTTCTGCCACGACGTACCAGCGATCTAACGACAGCCGGTCCAACTCATGATCGACCTGGCTACGACTCCAGGCATCCGCACCAAAGAGTCGTCTCTCGATGACATGGATTCGTTCGGCATCTGCACGTATTGCGGGGCGCAATTTCACGGCCGCTGACTGAGAAGTCATATGGACCGACCCGAGTTAGCCGCTGACCAGGTGACGTCGGGAGACCGCAGGTAATCGGGTTCCGGAGGCTCTGGTGATCGAGATTGGCAGGCAACTAACGCCACCGCCGCTAAGGCATTTGGGTCAATGCTGGTCCCACCTCGAGCCCTTCGGTCCGGCTGCCGAAGCAGCTCAGTGTCCCCAACAGCCGGTTGATCATCGATCCGTTCCTGTGCCCCGCTCTTTGAGAGAACCATGGGCCCATCCAGTCGGATTCCTCGCTGATACTGAGCCAGATAAACCTCGTCGCGTCTTGCATCCAGAACCGCCCAACCGTCAGACAAACCGAATTGCACGGCCACCACATCTAACGAGCAGACTCCTGCTACTGGAATGTTTATTGCCCATCCAAGTGTCTGTGCCGCTACAAGGCCCACCCTTAGCCCGGTGAAGGCTCCCGGACCGCGGCCAACGGCAACCGCGCTGGGCTCTCCGCAGGAAAGCGCTTCTCGCAGAAGAGGTGCAAGATCTTCAGCGTGTGCTCGAGTTCGCTCTCCTGAACCTGCGAAGAGAATGTCTTCCTCTGCTGAAACTGCGGCAACGACCGGGTAAGGACCCGCGGTGTCTAGAGCAAGAATCACGAAATCACCCGACGGAATGCTGCAATTAATAGGTCGAGTTGAGTAGCTGTCCATCGGTCGCCACGACCACAAACAGTCACCTGCCGAGTGCCTTCATCATGAGAACTACTTCGGTCAATAGCAACTTCTAACCACGAATCACTAATCTCGGCCATAACTGATTGTCCCCACTCCACGACAGTGACTGCTTCATCGGTGTCGAGATCCAGATCCGCAAACTCGTCCGGACTGCTGATCCGATAGGCATCACAATGCAACAAATCCACCCTCAGGCCTCGATGTCGACGAGCAATCACGAAGGTTGGGCTCGTTACCTCCCCGCGAATCTCAAGGCCACGTGCCAGCCCCCGCGTAAACGTTGTCTTGCCAGCCCCCAACGGGCCCACCAGGCACACCGCATCACCGGGAGCTAACTGTTGACCAAGTACTGTGCCGAGCTCCGCCATCTCAGCGGCACTCCCGACGACGAGACTAGCTGATTGCCCTGAGGTCACTTTCGAATATTCTCCCTGACCCGATGCAGCAACTCCAAGAGGTGCCTATTCACGTCGTGGTACCTCTCCATGATGATCATGTGTCCGGTTGCGGGCACGATTACCAACTCAGCGTCCGGGACATAACGTACGATCTCCACGCTGTGATGATGCGGGGTAATTAGATCGCGGTCGCCAACCATGACCAGGGTCTCCACCAGCTGCAATGCGGCAAGGGCCTCCTGTTTATCGTGAGCTTCAATGTGCGGCGCAAAATCAGCGATGACGTCAATCGGTGTTGCTGCGAGCATTTCCGCAACAAACTTCGTGCGCGCATCAGCTCGACCGCTGCCAAAAGAATAGATATGGGTCAGCAGATATGTGAGGTCGTTAATCCGGTGCCGACCCAGATCAATGACCTCGCGATTGGCCTTGGCGATCGTGGCCAACTCTGAAGCCCGAGAGTGCACGAAGCCCGCTGCCGGTGCTGGAAGTCCAAGTCCCGCTTCATATATGCGACCTGAACTTGTGGCTAACAGGGCCACCCCGCGGATGCGCTTGCCAAACCAGTCTGGATGTTCGTCCGCCAACGACATAATTGCCATGCCGCCCATGGAATGACCCACCAAAATGAGATCTCCTTCGGGTGCACATTCCTCAATGATTCGCGCGAGATCGCTTCCCAACTGATCGACATTCCGTGCCGCGGCAGCACCTCGTCCGCTTCGACCGTGGGAGCGCAGATCCCAAAAAACCATCCGAGCTTTACCGCGCAATGCTTGCCGCTGATAGTGCCAGCAATCCATATTCAATGAAAAGCCATGAGTAAAGACGATCGTGACACCCTCAACTTCACTATCCGCGTCATCCACTTCGGCTACGAGGGCAGTCCCATCGTTTGCCGTGACGGTCACGCGGCGACCGCGCAACTGTCCGAAGGGCTCTCGACTATGCGGGTCAGTGGCTGACCGCCGCCGTATTAGCCGATCTTCCAAGCGCATACCGGCTGCCACTCCCAGGGCTAGAAGCCCACCCCCCAACAGGCCGACTGCTACGTGTTTCGGTCCGACGCGACTCACTGTTCGACTCCCACATAGTGCCGCGGAATACGAGCGCCCAGCCTCGTCACAATTTCGTAGCCAATAGTGCCTGAATCACCGGCCCACTCATCAGCTGTTGCCGCCCCGGCGGCGCCGGTACCGAACAGCTCGACCATGTCACCCGCTTCCACAGAGTTATCACCCACATCAATGACAAACTGATCCATAGCGATCGTTCCCGCCACGATGTAACGCTTTCCGCGAATGTGAACTGGTAAAGATCCCGAACCGGCACGCGGGATTCCATCACCGTACCCAACCGGCACCAGAGCCAGCCGGGTATCGGCTGAAGTGCGATAGGTGTGCCCATACGATACGCCGTGCCCAGCCTCAACAACTTTGGCCATTGCAACTCGTGCTCGGACGGTCATTGCCGGCCGGAGACCCAAGTCGGCAGCTGAGCCTAGACCCATCCCGGGCGAGAGCCCGTAGATTCCGATACCGCACCGCACCATGTCGAAATGCGACTCTGGGAACGCCAACGTACCTGCGGTAGCGGCCAAGTGACGCAGCCGAGGTTGGACGCCCATATCTGCCGCCACGGCAAGACCCTGACTAAATACCCGGATCTGCTGCTGAGTCGCCGGGCTCTCCGGGTCATCGGCACAGGCTAAATGACTCCAGACGCCAATGACCTCAATGCGACCTTCGTCTTGACGTCGCTTAGCTTCGCGGACTAGAACTTCCCATTCCTTTGGTGTGGATCCATTACGCCCCAAACCTGAATCCAACTTCAAATGAACACCGACTCGAGAGTCGGCTTGCTGCGCGGCGGCCGTCACCTGATCCAACATGCTGACCGAGCTCACCGAAATTTCGACATCGGCCGCAGCGCAGGAGGCGAGATTTTCATCAGGCGAATAGAGCCAGCACATAAGGGGCCCCGTGTCGCCGGCGCCTCGCAAAGCTACCGCTTCACTAGGGAATGCCACACCTAGGTAGTCCGCACCAGCAGAACGTGCAGCTCTCGCCACCGGTACTGTGCCGTGTCCATAGGCGTCTGCCTTCACCACAGCCTGCAGCAATGAATCCGGTGCAACCGCGCGTAAGTGCTCGATATTTGCCGCTATGGCGCCGAGATCGATCTCAGCAGTCGCTCGGCTCACACTGACATTGTGGCCTGTCGACACTTGCGACGCACTCATCTGCGTATTTCAGCCACGGCTTCAGGGACCGCTGTTACGACATCCCATGCAGTGACGGGACGTTGCCCCCGTCCCGCGATCCGCCCCGAAAGCCCGTGTAGATAGACCGCGGCCGCCACCGTCTCGACCGATGCCTTTTCACCCGCACGACAAATAGCTGCACCGACTATCCCGGAGAGAGCATCCCCGGTACCGGCTGTCGCCAAGGCCGGGCTGCCCATCATGTCAACAAATACTCGACCGGATTCATCCGAAATGACGGTACTCGATCCCTTGAGAACTATCACCGCTCCGCTCTCGACTGCAGCTATTTTGGTCGCAGCGATGCGATCCAATCCCAACTCAAAACCAAGGCGGGCAAACTCGCCTACGTGTGGTGTGAGCACGCTCGGAGCCCTTCGGCTACGCACAAGGGACCGCAGCTCGTCATGATCGGCCAAGAGTGTCAGTCCATCAGCGTCGACTACAACCGGCAAGTCGGATCGAAGTGCTGACTCGAGAACACGAGCCGCAGATTCGTCCGTTCCGAGGCCAGGGCCGACGGTCCAGCCTGTCGCACGGCCGTCCTTCTTCGGCGCTGCTTCCGTAACGACTACATCGGGAAAACGCACGACCACGGCATCCGCAGCTTCCCGCTGACCGGGCTCAGCATGCAGGCGGACCATCCCGATGCCACAGTGACGAGCTGCACCAACCACCATGTGGGCCGCCCCTGGATACTGCGCGGAACCGGCAGCCACCCCGAGAACGCCGTGACTGTACTTGTAGTCCTCGATTCCCGGTTCGGCGAACCGCGGCTGAACGTCCATCGGGTCAACCATCGAGCAATCCACCGCTTGGTCGATCATCGCCTGATCCAAGCCGATATCAATCACTTCCACTGTTCCGGCAACATCTCGGCCGGGCTGCAACACCAGTCCGGGCTTCAAGCAGCCAAAAGTTACGGTCACATCCGCTCGAACCACACGCCTTGGGTCAGGGATAGAACCGGTGTTCGGATCCACCCCGCTGGGAATATCCGCCGCCACAACAATGGAATCGTCGATTGCGGCTACCAACTCATGGGCAGGCGACCGTAACGGTCCACTAGCCCCGATGCCAATAATCCCATCCACCACGACGGTTGCCGCTCGAACCGTGGCGATGGCAGCGGGATCCGTACTTGCCATGAGAGTCCCACCGGCGCGACGCAGTGCCGCCATGCCGGCCGGATGGCAACTGTCGGACAACAGCACTGCAGTGACGGCACAATTTCGACGCGCCAACTCAGCGCAGGCAAACAGCACATCGCCACCGTTATTGCCCGATCCGATCAGAGCGGTGACCTTAGTGCCCGCCATTCCAGTAGGCATGAGCTCGGCGGTAACTCTAGCTAGACCAGTAGCCGCAATCTGCATTAAGTCGGGCTCAGGATTAGTCGCCATCAGCAATTCCTCAGCGGCTCGGACCTCAGCCACCCGATATGCGTTTCTCACACCGGCACTCTATGCCCGTTCCACGACGTCCACGAAAGAAGTACCCGCAAGCGACGACATTCCCTCCGCCACGACATACGCCATCGCGACGTCACCTTCGGTCGCGAGCGACAAATGCCATGAACTTACCCCAAGAGACTGGGCAGCTTCGTGAAGCGCACCGTGAGTAACCAGGTACGGCCTGCCATCGGGCTCTACCAAGACTTCCGTCTCATGAAAACCGGTTCCTGGCGGCAGTCCCACTGCCTTGGCCAGTGCTTCTTTCGCCGCGTACCGCACCGCCAAGGAGGACACTGTCCGCGGCTCCCCGGCCTCATCAACTCGTTCTCTCGCAGTGAGGACCGCCTCGATATAACCGGGCGTCCGGGAGACATTGGCACCGAACTTCGCGATGTTCACTACGTCGACGCCAATGCCTACGATCACGTGAATAGGTTGTCACGGGACGGATCGGTTTCGCTCTCCGACTACTTGCCTACTCCACCGTTACGGATTTGGCTAGGTTCCGCGGCTGATCTACGTCGTGACCGCGGACGGTAGCCATCTCGCAGGAGAATACTTGCAGCGGAACAGTTGCGACTAACGGCTGCATCAAGGTTGGCGTAGCAGGCACTCGAATAATGTGATCAGCGACCGAATTGACTGACTCGTCTCCTTCTTCCGCAACCACGATGGTTCGAGCACCGCGGGCCCGTACCTCTTGGATATTGGACACGATCTTGTCATGGAGCATGGCACTACTGCTAGGGGAGGGGACAACCACAACGACCGGCAATCCCTCTTCCAGGAGCGCGATTGGACCATGCTTGAGTTCTCCGGCAGCAAATCCTTCAGCATGCATATACGCCAACTCTTTGAGCTTGAGCGCACCCTCCAAAGCCACCGGGAATCCGACGTGACGGCCGATGAACAGCACCGCTCGGGCCTCAGCCAACTCTCGCGCGATCGCGCGGACGTCTTCAACGGTGTCCAGCACCAGATCTACCTTGCTCGGCATATCTGCGAGCTGATCTAAAATTCGACGGACTTCGTCACCGAACATGTTCCCGCGAACCTGTGCCAGATAGAGACCCACCAAATAGGCCGCCACGATCTGGGTGAGAAACGCTTTCGTTGAAGCGACTGCGATTTCAGGACCCGCGTAGGTGTAGAGCACCGCATCACTCTCTCTGGGGATAGTTGACCCCAGGGTGTTGCAGATTGCAAGCGTCCGAGCACCTTGTTCCCTGGCATATCGCAGCGCCATTAACGTGTCCATCGTTTCGCCCGATTGCGAGATGGCTATAACGAGGGTGCTTCGCCCCACGATGGGATCCCGATAGCGAAATTCACTCGCCAGTTCGACTTCGACGGGGATTCTGGTCCAATGTTCAATGGCGTACTTGGCAACAAGCCCAGCGTGATAAGCCGTGCCACATGCAATGACAACAACTTTGTCAATCTCTCGTAATTCGTTGTCATTGATCCGACTGTCATCCAGATGCAACTGTCCACTGCGATCGATTCGACCCCGCATAGTGTCAGCGACCGCTCGCGGCTGCTCTGCTATCTCTTTCAGCATGAACAGGTCGTATCCACCTTTTTCCGCGGCTGAGGCATCCCAATCAACAGTGAAGGGTTTCGTGTCGACTGGTTCCCCATAAAAGTCGGTGACCTCAACCCCACCAGCAGTAAGTTCAACGACCTGGTCCTGTCCCAGCTCAATTGCGTCACGAGTGTGAGCGATAAACGCTGCCACGTCGGAAGCCAGGAATGCCTCTCCATCGCCAATGCCCACCACGAGAGGCGAGTTACGGCGAGCGCCGACTATACGATCCGGGCGACGAGCATCGACTGCCACGAGCGTGAAAGCTCCGCTCAGCCGTCGGCTTACCTGTCGCATTGCCTCCGCAAGGTCGTCGCCAGTATCGGGCAGAGTTAGAGCCACCAAGTGAGCCGCCACTTCGCTATCGGTTTCGGACGTCAGGTGGACGCCAGCTTCAGTGAGCTCCTCTCGCAGCTCGGCAAAGTTTTCGATGATGCCGTTATGAATAATGGCAACCTTCCCATCCGCGGAGATATGCGGATGGGCGTTGCTGTCAGTGGGACCACCGTGAGTAGCCCATCTGGTGTGACCGATACCCGTCGATGAGTCCGGCGGTGACTCGGCCGACAGAGCTTCCTCAAGTACGTCAATCTTGCCTGCACGCTTGCGCATCCATAGATCGCCGTCTGCTACGAGCGCGACTCCAGCGGAGTCATAACCTCGATACTCCAACCGACGAAGACCGGCGACGACGATCTCTAATGCCGAGCCACTGCCGACGTATCCGACGATTCCACACATGATTTACAGCCTAGGCCCTGGTTTCGTTTTGATGCCCACGGGACATTAACGGGATAGCCCGAGTTCTGCTTCAACGATAACTGCTAGTTCACTCGCTACCCGCTCGGCGTCAGCGTAAGAAACCGCTTCCACCATGACGCGCACCAGCGGTTCCGTTCCGGACGGTCGCAACAGGACTCGTCCACTGTCCCCCAAGGCAGACTCCGCCAGTCGCACCGCCTCACTCACTGCTTCGTTGCTCGGCAGTGCGGCCTTATCCACTCCCGCAACGTTGATGAGAACCTGGGGTAACCGCTCCATGACCCCCGCCAGATCAGCAAGAGATCGGCCAGTACGGGCAACTCGACTCAGTAGGTGAGAAGCAGTCATGACGCCATCACCAGTCGTGGCATGGTCCAGCAGCAGAACATGACCACTTTGCTCACCACCAAGATTGAATGAACCGGATTGCATCGCCTCCAAGACGTAGCGATCCCCCACCGCGGTCTCTCTGACAGCAATACCGTTTTGCTGCATGGCTAACTTGAAGCCCAAGTTCGACATAACGGTGGCTACGACCGTATCTCCGATGAGGGACTCCGCATCTTTCATCCCGACGGCGAGGATGGCCATTATTTGATCGCCATCGATCAAGTTCCCTGCGTTGTCGACAGCCAGACATCGATCGGCATCTCCATCATGGGCGATGCCAGCGTCCGCTTCCAGTTCTCGCACCGCCGAGACCAAATCGTCCATATGGGTCGATCCGCAGCCATCATTTATGTTGTAGCCATCTGGATTACCGTGAATCAACGTCACTGTCGCCCCGAGAGACCGAAGCGCTAACGGGGCAGCCTCGCTCGCAGCACCATTTGCTGCATCGACAACCACATGAAGCCCGTCTAGCCGATGCGGCACCGTCCCAACAACGTGGTCAACATAATCCTGCAAGGGAGCTCCGCCCCCACGTATTCGACCGACTTCTGCTCCGGTGGGTCCTGAATCGTCAGTCTCCAGCAAGGCTTCGATGCGGTCCTCTACCTCGTCGGGCAACTTGTTGCCGCCTCGGGCGAAAAACTTAATTCCATTATCTGGCATCGGATTGTGCGAAGCCGACAGCACGACCCCAAAGTCCGCACCGCTGGAATCAGTCAGGTAGGCGACCGCGGGGGTAGGGACAATGCCTGCGTCCCATACGTCGACTCCGGCCGCAGCGAGCCCGGCGATTACTGCCGCCGATAGGAACTCGCCACTCGCTCGTGGGTCGCGCCCTACAACTGCGGTGGGACGGACCGATGTCTTTGACCCCAAGACTCGAGCACCTGCCTCGGCGACGGCTAAGGCCAGTTCAGGCGTTAAGTCTCGGTTCGCCAAACCTCGAATACCGTCTGTACCAAACAGGCGTGTCACAACAGCCTCAGCGCTTGGAATACTGCGGTGCCTTACGAGCCTTCTTAAGGCCGTACTTCTTTCGCTCCTTGGCACGAGCGTCACGACTCAGGAAACCAGCTTTCTTCAGCTCGGGACGGAACGCATCAGTATCCAGGTCATTAAGTGCACGAGCGACGGCGAGGCGGAGTGCACCCGCTTGACCGGACGATCCACCACCATCAATCCGCGCGACCACGTCAAATCGATCCGTGGTCCCAGTGATCGCGAAAGGGCTGGCTACCGTCTGCTGATGAACTTTGTCCGGGAAGTACTCCGCCAGACTTCGACCATTCACTTGCCAGCCACCCGATCCAGGCAACAGTCGCACACGGGCAATCGCTTCCTTGCGGCGTCCGGTGGCCGTCTCCTTACCGGTAGCCGCGGGAATAACGACCTCAGCAACTGCTTCCGCAGTCTCTTGAGCCACTTCTTCGACGACGGCCTCAGCGGCTGCTACCTCAGCCACTTCCTCGACGACGGCCTCAGCGGCTGCTACCTCAGCCACTTCTTCGACGACGGCCTCAGCGGCCGCTTCTTCCACGACGGCGTCGGCGGTCTCTAGGTCTGCTGTGCTGTCTTGCTCGGTCACTGGGCCACCTGGGTGATCTCGTAGGGACTGGGTTTCTGGGCGCTGTGGGGGTGTTCGGGACCTGCATAGACCTTGAGCTTGGTCAGCTGCTGTCGTCCTAAGGTGTTGTGCGGCAGCATTCCACCAACGGCCTTTTCGATAAGGCGCCGCGGGTTTTCTGCACGCAGCTCACCGTACGGCTTGCTCGACAGGCCGCCTGGGTAATTGGAGTGGCGGTAATCCAGCTTGTCGGTAGCCTTAGACCCTCCCAGGGCCACTTTGTCCGCATTGATGATGACAACGAAGTCACCGACATCGATATGCGGTGCGAAACTCGGCTTGTGCTTGCCGCGTAGCAGCCGTGCTGCTTGGCTGGCCAGCCGACCGAGCACGACATCTTGCGCGTCGATGACGTACCAATCGCGCTCGATTTCACCCGGCTTGGGCGTATAGGTGCGCACGTTTGCTCCCTGAATTCCTACGGTTCGTGGTTGTTCCTGCGGCCGGCACATCCGTGAAGACGACGCGTAGCAACGCAGCAACCTTGCAATGGTACCCACGAGCAGGCCGACCGGTCAAAGTCGCACTGCTCACATTTCTCTTGCCGCCCTCCTGTCGGGGACTGGATCCAGAACCTTGATCCCTCAGGAATGTAAGGTCATGTCGGTGATCTCGGTGTTCACCCGAGTACCTTTTGTGCCGTCCAGGATTCCTGGTAGGTCCTCCAGGGCTCCGATGACGGCCGACGATCCTGGACGCTTACGCGCAAAATCTGCTGCTGCTTCCACCTTGGGGCCCATCGACCCGGCTGGGAACTCAAACTCCTCGATCTGATCCGGTGACGCCGCCTTGATGCCTCGCTGATCGGGTGTCCCCCAGTCGAGGTAGACCGCCGCCGCGTCGGTGGCGATGACGAGCAGATCAGCTTGTATGTCTTCGGCGAGAACCATCGACGATCTGTCCTTGTCGATTACTGCTTCGACTCCCACGAGATGCTTTGGGTTGTAGTCAAAGGGCCCAGCTATATAGTCGCCGTCCAGGTACATGGTGGGAATACCGCCACCACCGGTGCATACAACGACCGCACCCATATCTAGGAGCACCTTTATCGGCCGAATCTGGAAGATGCGTTTCGGCTCTGGCGAGGGCACTACTCGACGCCACGCATCTCCATCCGGCTTGACCTTCCAGTCGCGTTCTTCCGCGAGCCGTTTCGCGTCCTTCTCGGAGTAAATGGGGCCAACGAACTTGCTGGGATCGGCCATCGCCGGATCATCTGCGTCAACTTCCGTCATCGTCAACAAAGTTGCTATCGGCTTATCTATCGGCAGCAGATTTCCCAGCTCTTGCTCAATGAAGTAGCCGATCATGCCTTCCGTTTGAGCACCCAGCACATCAAACGGGTATTCCGACTCTTCTTCGTAGGAAGAGGCCTGAAGTGATAGGAGGCCTACCTGCGGCCCGTTGCCATGCGAAATAACCAGCTCGTTGTCTAAAGCTACTGGTGACAGGGCCTGGCAGGCCTTACGAACATTCTCCCGCTGGCTTTCCACTGTCATGGGTTCGCCTCGCTTCTGCAACGCGTTACCACCCAGCGCTACTACCAATCGCATTGATTCCTCCGACTTGAGTAGTGGCTGATATTTCCGGCGCTAGCGTCGCAGATTCACGATATGAATGCGCACCTATCGATCAACAGGTCGCTTCTTGCGTTAATCCGCTTCCGGCTTCAACTGTCGCAACTGTCTCGATTCACGAACTCTGCTCGCCAATCCGTTGTCCGGGGGATATTCGACTCGCTCTAGTACTAATCCTCGGGCCGACACGACGCCTGCAGCCGAATCCCGTTGGCCGGCCGCCAAAACCGCAGCTACCCACCTTGGGGCACGTCTGCCTTCACCCACGGCCACCAACGCCCCCACGACTGAACGAACCATAGAATGACAGAACGCATCGGCGCCGAGTGCGATCTCAATCAGATCATTCGCATCACGATGCACCGTGGCATAGTCCAGTCGTCGGATAGTCGTCGCGCCCTCACGCGCCCGGCAGAAGGCGGCAAAGTCGTGCTCTCCCAACAGGCTTTGCGCCGCTACCGCCATCGCGTCGGTATCCAGGTGGCGAGGATGAAATAGTACCCAGTGCCGAGTCAGGGGATCGCGCTGCTCGGCCACATCACAAATCCGATAGACATAGTGCCGCGACTGAGCCGCGAATCGTGCATCGAAGTGCGGAGGTGCTGGTTCCACACGCCGACATCTGATCTGCGGGCCGATCAGCCGATTCAGTTGCGCAGTGAGTCCGTGCCAGGTTCGCCGCTGAAGGGATTCGTCTGGAAGGTCGGAATGAGCTACTTGACCGCGCGCATGAACCCCGGCATCGGTGCGACCGGCACAATAAACTGCGGTGTGGCGACCGCAAATCTCTGAGAGCGCGTCCTCGATTCTCTGCTGGATCGTTTCACGACCTGGCTGACGAGCCCATCCGGAGAAGCCGGTTCCGTCGTAGGACAAATCCAGCCGTACACGGGTAAAACCTTCCGGAACGGCGCGGGAATCCGTGCCAGGACCACTCACTTCTTGGCGTCGTCCTCCGCGTCCGTCGCTGCGGTCACTTCAGAATCCTCAGCCTCTGTGTCCGCGGCAACGGCCCCGTGTGCTTCCGTTGAATCATCCTGCTGGTCCGCTGCGGGAGCCTCAACAACTTCCTCTGCCTTGACCTCATCAGCCTTATCGGTTGTTTCAGCCGCTGCCTGATCCTTGGCCGCGCGCTTGGTAGCTGCGGTAGCTTCCGCCACGGTCTGCTCTTCCAGCGGTTCAACCAACTCGATGACCGCCATGGGAGCGTTATCGCCCTTGCGCGGTCCGATCTTGGTGATTCTGGTGTAACCACCGGGGCGACCGGCGTAGCCGGGAGCAATCTCGGTAAACAGCTCGTGCACCACTGTTCGGTCTCGGATCACCGAGGCGACTTGGCGTCGGGCCGCGAGATCACCGCGCTTGGCTTTGGTGACCAAACGCTCTGCGAACGGACGCAGCCGCTTGGCCTTCGCCTCGGTAGTAGTGATCCGGCCATGCTCAAACAGTGATGACGCCATATTGGCCAGCATCAATCGCTGATGCGCCGGGCTGCCGCCGAAGCGGGTTCCCTTGGTCGGGGTGGGCATGACTACTCCTGACTAGTTCGGTAACTCAGTACTGCTCGGTTTCGACGTAGCCGCCATCGTCATCGCCGTAGTAGACGACCTGAGACGGATCGAACCCAGGTGGGCTATCGCGTAGCGCCAGCCCCATCTCGTTAAGCTTGATTTTCACTTCGTCAATACTCTTACTGCCGAAGTTACGAATATCCAGCAAGTCTGCCTCAGAGCGGGTGATCAGCTCGCCCACCGTCTGCACGCCTTCACGCTTGAGGCAGTTGTGAGAACGAACCGAGAGGTTCAAGGCATCAATGGACGTCGCCAGCAGAGCGTTATCTTCCTCTTCCTCCGGAGACGGCCCAAGATCAAGACCCTCCGCCTCGGTATTCAACTCGCGGGCGAGACCAAAGAGTTCCACGAGCGTACGGCCCGCAGAAGCCACGGCGTCCCGAGGGAAAATAGATGGCTGAGTAGTCACGTCAACGATCAGCCGATCGTAGTCAGTACGCTGTTCCACACGGGTGGCCTCAACCTTGTAGGTCACCTTCAGCACCGGCGAGTAGATCGAATCGACAGGGATCCGGCCAATTTCGACTCCGGCGTCCCGTGGCGGTGCCTGCGCTGATACGTAGCCACGACCCGCTTCGATAGTGAGTTCCATTTCCAACTGACCGCGCTCATCGAGTGAGGCGAGTACCAGATCTGGATTGTGTACTTCGACTCCCGCGGGCAACTGAATGTCAGCCGCGGTGACCAGTCCGGGACCGGTGCGATGGATGTAAGCAGTCGCTACGTCATCACCGTCGATCGACACAACTAGAGATTTCACATTCAGAATGATCTCTGTGACATCTTCCTTGACGCCCTCGATGGTCGAGAACTCATGCTGAATGCCATCAATCTTGATGCTGGTGACAGCAGCTCCAGGAATACTGGACAGCAACGTGCGACGCAGGGAGTTTCCCAGGGTGTAGCCGAAACCTGGCTCCAGCGGCTCCAGCACGAATCGTGATCGGTAATCCGAGATCGGTTCCTCGCGCAGAACGGGTCGTTTGGTGATGAGCACTTCTTTTTTCCTTTCCGTGGACGCCCGCTATATGACGTCCAAGACTGGTCGGGGCCGTGCGACCCCGTGGATCACTTCGAGTAGAACTCGACGATCAGCTGTTCCTGCACTTCCGTGTCAATCGCTTCCCGCTCGGGCAGCGAATGGACCAGGATGCGCAGCTGGGTGGGGATCGCTTCGAGCCAGCCCGGCACGGTGCGCAGGCCAGCATCGTTGATCGCGGCGAGGAATGGAGTCAACTCGCGAGAGGAGGCTTTCACCTCGATGATGTCGGTAGGACTAACCCGGTAAGACGGAATATCCACCTTGTGTCCATTGACGGTGAAATGGCCGTGAAGTACTAACTGGCGCGCCATATCGCGAGACGACGCGAAACCGGCTCGGTAAACGACGTTGTCCAGTCGGCTTTCCAGAATCTGGAGCAAGTTCTCGCCGGTCTTGCCGGAACGACGAGATGCCTCGGA
The DNA here is from genome assembly GCA_002699445.1 of Micrococcales bacterium. GTDB lineage: Bacteria > Actinomycetota > Actinomycetes > S36-B12. Next base: position 53,292 of record PAAU01000063.1, read on the forward strand.
GAAGTAGCCGCGGAACTGCTTCTCGAGAATGCCGTAAATGCGCGCGAGCTTCTGCTTTTCCCGCATCTGCAGTAGGTACTCGGACTCTTTGGTCCGCCGTGCTTGTCCATGCATACCCGGTGGGTAGGCCTTCCGCTTCTCCAACGGACAGTTGGTGTAGCACTTGCTCCCCTTGAGGAACAGCTTTGTCTTTTCCCGGCGGCAGCGCTTGCAGTCGGGACCGGTGTATCGGGCCATGCTCGTTATCTCCTGCTCAGACGCGGCGCCGCTTGGGCGGGCGGCAACCATTGAAGGCGATCGGGGTGACATCGGAAATGGATCCAACCTCAAGGCCGGTGGCCTGGAGGGAACGGATGGCGGTCTCACGGCCGGAGCCTGGGCCACGGACGTACACATCAACCTTGCGCATTCCGTGATCCATAGCCCGACGAGCCGCAGCTTCGGCTGCCATCTGGGCCGCGAAAGGCGTCGACTTGCGGCTGCCCTTAAAACCGACCTGGCCCGCGGAGGACCAGGCGATTACGGCGCCGGTTGGGTCGGTGATGGTGATGATCGTGTTGTTGAACGTACTCTTGATATGAGCATGCCCGTGGGCGACGTTCTTCTTTTCCTTGCGGCGCACTTTCTTGGCGCCGGGACTCTTGGGAGCCATATGGTCGGTTCTCTCCTACGTTGTCGAGTATTGGATCGGGGCCGTTAAGCCTTCTTCTTGCCCGCGACGGCTTTGCGCGGTCCCTTTCGGGTACGGGCATTGGTGTGCGTACGCTGCCCGTGGACCGGGAGGCCGCGCCGGTGGCGGATTCCCTGGTATGACCCGATCTCTACCTTTCGGCGGATATCGGCCTGAACTTCGCGACGCAAATCGCCCTCGACCTGGAGATTGCCCTCGATCCAATCGCGTAAAGCGATCAGTTCAGGGTCGCCTAACTCATGGACCCGGATGTTTGGGTCAATCCCGGTATCGGCCAGAGCCTGCTTGGACCGGGAACGACCTACTCCGTAAATGTAGGTAAGTGCCACCTCGACCCGCTTATCGCGGGGCAGGTCAACACCAACTAGACGTGCCATCGGGCGTTTCCTTTTCTTGTCGCGACGGGTCCTGCAAGTCACCGATCCCACCGCCCGGTGGGTCTCCGGCCCGTCTGTCCGGAGGTATCGTCCCGATGCGGGCACGTAGCCGATCGGGGGTCGGGTGACCCGTTCTTTGTTGCGCCCGGGCTAGCCCTGACGCTGTTTGTGGCGCGGGTTGTCGCAGATCACTCGGACAACGCCTTTGCGCCTGATGACGCGGCATTTGTCGCACATCGGCTTGACGCTTGGCTTGACCTTCATCTGAACAGTTCCTCGCGAATCACTTGTAGCGGTAGATGATCCGACCACGGGTCAGATCGTACGGGGACAGTTCCACGACAACACGATCGTCGGGCAGAATCCGGATGTAGTGCATCCGCATCTTTCCGCTGATGTGCGCGAGGACTTTATGTCCGTTATCAAGTTCGACCCGAAACATCGCGTTGGGGAGTGACTCCACAACTACGCCTTCCAGTTCGATGGCGCCGTCTTTCTTGGCCATTACTCGACACGTCCTTGTCTCTGCACTTCCGGCCTGAGCCGGCTACTGCACCGCGCTCGAACAGAGTTTTTCATCCCCATCGTCACCACGGTCGGTTCTCACTCCAATCGACCGCACAGCGGCTCCAGCCCCGACCGGAGCCGATAGCAGGAATTCCGCTGATTCGCCGTTCAGAACATACTGAACCGTTTACGAGTGTAGGGCATGAAAGGTAGTGGCGGAAACCGCGATCCGGTGTGATGCGGCTCTCACTCACTCAATCAGGTCAGATCCGATGCCGGGGAGGTAACCCCACGAGCAGCAAACTCTGCCGCGCCACCGTCTGGAGCGGTCAAGACCCATGGCCCTCGATCGGTGATGGCAACTGTGTGTTCCCAATGAGCTGCCACATTCCCGGTATCCGTGGCTACGGTCCAGTTGTCCTCAAGAACCGAAACATCAGCGCTGCCGACTGTAACCATCGGCTCTATCGCAACCGCCATACCCGACTTCAGCCGTAGCCCCTTACCCACTCGACCAAAGTTGGGGACGGGCGGCGACATGTGCATCTGCGATCCGATGCCGTGACCTACATAGTCGCGGACAATGCCGTAATCAGGACTAGTAGCACGCACACATCCCTCTACCGCTGCCCCAATGTCACCCAAGCGACCTCCCACGGCTACCGCACAGATTCCCTGCCAAAGTGACTCCCTGGTTGTCTCCGAGAGTCTTAGTAGTTCTGGGCCCACGTCACCGACCGGTACCGTCACTGCGGCATCCCCATGCCAACCGTCAACTATCGCCCCGCAGTCGATAGACACAAGGTCGCCAACCTTCAGGGCACGATCGCTGGGGATGCCGTGCACGACCTCGTCGTTGACCGACGCGCAAATAACCGCCGGAAATCCGTAGTACCCCAAGAAGGAAGGTTGCGCGCCTGCTGATCCAATAACATCCGCCGCAATCACATCTAGCTCAGCTGTCGTCACTCCTGGCGTGACCGCGTTGGCGCACGCGGTCAGGGCTTCGGAGACAAGCAAACCAGCACTACGCATCTTCGCAAACTGTGCCGGGGTCTTTCGTTCGATGCTGCCAGGACGGCGGAACACCTTAGCCGCGCAGCGCGGCCAGAATACGCGCGCTCACCTCGTCGATGCTGCCCATACCGTCTACTTTCACCAAGATCCCCTGATCTGAGTACAGCGCCGTGAGGGGCTCGGTTTCGGTGGCATAGACCTCCATGCGCCGACGAATGACCTCTTCAGTGTCGTCAGCGCGACCCTCGGTTTCCGCGCGCTTGAGCAAGCGTTGTACCACTTCCTCAGTGTTTACGGTGATCTCCAGAGCTCGTTCGAGTGGATGACCGGCATCTCCGAGCATACGGTTCAACTCGTGCAATTGATCGACCGTGCGAGGGTATCCGTCCAAGAGGAAGCCATTTTCCGTATCCGGCTCGGCCAGTCGGTGCTGAACCATATTATTGACGACTGAATCCGGCACGTATTCGCCGCGATCCATGTAGCCCTTGGCTTCCTGCCCTAGTTCCGTGCCTTCGCCGACGTTTGCTCGGAAGATCGCACCAGTCGAGATATGCGGGATTGTGAAAGCTTCCGCGATGACAGCCGCCTGGGTACCTTTTCCGGCCCCAGGGGGACCCATGATGACCAATCGCATTATTTGAGGAACCCTTCATAGTTTCGTTGTTGCAGCTGGGATTCGATCTGTTTAACAGTATCCAAGCCGACTCCGACCATGATGAGCAAACTGGTCCCGCCGAACACGAAGTTCTGCGAGACGCCAAAGCCACTAAAGGCCATCACGGGAAGGACAGCAATCGCCGCCAAATACAACGAACCGGGAGCCGTCAATCGGCTGAGCACGTACTCCAAATACTGAGCCGTTGGTTTTCCAGGTCGAATTCCCGGGATGAATCCGTTGCTCTTGTTGAGATTTTCCGCAACCTCGGTCGGGTTGAACGTGATGGAGACGTAGAAATAGCAGAAGAAGATGACGAGTAAGGCAAGCGTCACCAAGGAGACGGCTGAGTTGCCGGTCGAGAAATTTTGCAGGATAAATTGCGCAACAGGTCCATCAGACCCGCTGAGGTTCACGATGAGTGTGGGAACGAACAGAATGGATGAAGCAAAGATGACCGGGATAACGCCTGCCATATTCACCTTCATCGGAATGTAGGTAGACGCGCCGCCATAAAACTTTCGACCCACTTGATTGCGACCATGCTGCACCGGGATTCGACGTTGGGCCTGTTCGACGAAGACTACGAATGCGATCACCGCCGCTCCTACGCCCAGAGTTAGGCCGAAGGCTATCGGGCCGGCGCTCTGCAGGACGGAGAGAAACTGCTGCGGCATAACAGCGATGATTGAGCAGAAGATCAATATCGACATGCCGTTGCCGATGCCCCGCTCGGTGATCAGCTCACCCAGCCACATGATGCAGGCAGTTCCCGCGGTCATAGTGAGCACCATGACCGCCATCTGACCGGCAGATGTCTCAGGTATGACACGTTCGTTACAACCCTGGAAAAGCTGCCCAGGTTGGCGAGCCAGCGCCAGAATACTCGCGGACTGCAAAACCGCTAGACCAATGGTCAGGTAGCGGGTGTACTGGGTGATCCTTGCCTGCCCAGCTTGGCCCTCTTTCCGCAGCTTCTCCAGTCGCGGTATTACTACCGCGAGCAGCTGCAGGATGATGGAGGCCGTAATGTAGGGCATGATCCCCAACGCGAACACACTGAGCTGCAGGAGCGCGCCCCCACTGAACAGGTTGATCAACGCGTAGAGCTCTTGGCCTTGAACCAAGTTCACACAACGCTGTACTGCTGAATAATCCACGCCTGGTACCGGAACAACTGAACCCATCCGGAATAGCGCGATCATCCCTAACGCAAATAACAACTTGCGACGCAGATCCGGGGTCCGGAAGGCTGCTGCGAAGGCAGAAAGCACCGATTTCCTCCTGGCCTTTCGTAGGGGTGATGTCAGCGTAAATGGGAGCTAACACCGGCTAGGTTACCAGCGACGGTCGACTGGGTCTCTAGGCGACCGTGATGGATCCACCGGCTGCGGCTATCTTTTCCTGAGCCGACTTGGACGCCGCTTCAACCGTGACGTTAACGGCGACCTCAATCGAGCCGTCTCCCAAAACCTTTACGGGATGCCCGGACCGAACTGCGCCCTTAGCGACAAGGTCGGCAACGGTGACATCGCCACCTTTGGGAAAGAGTTCGCCAAGGCGAGAAACATTCACGGTCTGGTATTCGGTTCGAAACGGATTCTTGAAGCCCTTCAGCTTCGGGATCCGCATGTGTAACGGCATCTGGCCGCCTTCGAAACCAGCAGGTACCTGGTTTCGAGCTTTCGTGCCCTTGGTACCTCGACCGGCCGTCTTGCCCTTGCTACCTTCGCCGCGACCCTTACGAGTCGGCGCAGTCTTCGCACCGGGGGCTGGACGCAAGTGATGTTGCTTGATCATGAGTCAGTCTCCTCGACATCGACCAGGTGCGAGACAGTGTTGACCATCCCACGAATTTCCGGACGATCCGGCTTTACGACCGAATCACCAATCCGCTTAAGACCCAACGAACGCATCGTGTCACGCTGTGCCTTGGTGCCACCGATAACCGACCGTAGTTGAGTCACTTTTAATGAAGACATCAAGACTTCACCTCCGCCATCGCGCGTCGCATTGCCTCCGGCGCCACATCTTCTAGTGGCAAACCACGACGGGCAGCAACCTGCTCCGGGCGTTCCAGACTGCGCAAACCCTTCACGGTTGCATGCACGATGTTAATCGCGTTATGCGAACCCAACGACTTACTCAAGACATCTGCGATACCGGCGCATTCAAGAACCGCACGCACTGGTCCACCAGCGATAACACCAGTACCCGGTGCGGCTGGCCGGAGCAACACTACGCCAGCCGCATCTTCACCTAGCACAGGATGTGGGATTGTTCCCTGAATCCGCGGCACGGTAAACATGTTCTTCTTCGCGATCTCGACACCTTTGGCAATTGCTGCAGGCACTTCCTTGGCCTTGCCGTATCCGACACCGACTTTGCCGTCTCCGTCACCAACGACCACAAGTGCCGTGAAGCTAAAGCGGCGACCGCCCTTGACCACCTTAGATACACGGTTGATCGTCACTACGCGTTCTATGAACTGGTTCCGATCGTCCTTACCGCCACGGTCTCGCCGTTCCCGACGTTCTCCGCCTCTGCGCTGCGCTGCCATATTCTCAATCCTCTTTCTCAGAAATCCAGTCCGCCGTTACGAGCCGCATCCGCAAGGGCTGCGATCCGTCCGGTGTAGCGGTGACCACCGCGATCCATAACAACCGCAGTAACTCCTGCGGATTTCGCCCGATCAGCGATCAAGTCGCCGACCTGCTTAGCCTGGGCGGTCTTGTCGCCGCCAGTTTCACGCACGCCGTCCTCCATAGTGGAGGCCGAAGCCAAGGTACGCGCGCTGTCGTCATCGACTAACTGCACAAAGACGTGCCGTGCCGACTTGGACACCACAAGGCGCGGACGCTCACTGCTGCCGCGAATAGTTTTACGAACTCGGTTGTGGCGCCGTTGTCGTGCAACCCGGGTCGGGTCGCCAGAGCCCAGTTTGGTAGAAATCGCCATGACTACTTACCTGCCTTTCCGGCCTTGCGGCGGATGTGCTCGTCGGCGTAACGAACACCTTTACCCTTATAGGGTTCCGGCGCTCGAAGCTTGCGAATATTGGCAGCAACTTCACCAACCAACTGCTTATCGATGCCGTTGACGTGGAAGCGCGTTGGTGTCTCCACCTGAAAACTGATCCCGTCGGGCGCTTCAAAGTTCACTGGGTGGCTATATCCCAAGGCTAGTTCTAAGCCGCCGCCTTTGGCCTGAACCCGGTAACCGGTACCGACGACCTCGAGAGTTTTCGAGAAGCCCTCGGTGACCCCAATGACCATGTTGTTGACCAAGGTTCGAGTGAGACCATGCAACTGCTTGCTACGGCGATCATCATCTGGCCGTTCGACCGTGACTTCAGCATCAGCTACTCCGACCGTAATCGGTTCAGCCACAGTCAAATCCAACTCACCCTTGGGACCGGCGACAGTAACCTGCTGGCCATCAGCCTTGATCTGAACTCCACTAGGAATGGTGATTGGCATACGTCCAATGCGTGACATGTTCCCTCCTCACCAAACGTAGGCGAGGACTTCCCCGCCAGTATTGTTCTGGGCTGCCTGGCGCTGGGTAACCAGGCCGCCAGACGTCGAAATAATCGCGGTTCCAAGACCACCGAGAACCTTCGGCAGTTCGGTGCTCCGGGCGTACACGCGAAGTCCTGGCTTGGATACGCGCCGAAGCCCGGCAATGGAGCGCTCGCGCGACGGCCCATATTTCAGCGTGATGGTGAGAGTTTTACCTACCTCAGCTTCGCCAACCTCATAGTCGGCGATGTAGCCCTCACGCTTCAGGATATCGGATATACCCACCTTCAGTTTCGACGACGGCATGCTGACCGAGTCATGGTACGCGGAGTTCGCGTTCCGCAATCTCGCGAGCATGTCCGCGATCGGATCTGTCATAGTCATGGCCTCACCGGCCTTCCTCGCTGTGGTTTCCTCTCGGGACCTGCAGCGTCGTTTTGTCTACCAACTGCTCTTAGTGACGCCTGGCAACTCACCACGGTGCGCCATCTCACGGAAGCACACGCGGCACAGTCCAAACTTCCGATACACCGAGTGCGGCCGACCACAGCGGGTGCATCGGGTATAGCCCCGAACTTTAAACTTCGGCTTGCCATTGGCCTTATTGATCAATGCCTTCTTCGCCACGTCACTTCTCCTTGAACGGGAATCCGAGCTGCCTAAGCAGCGCGCGTCCCTCATCGTCAGTTTGGGCCGTTGTTACGACCGTGATGTCCATACCTCGTGAGCGATCGATTTTGTCCGCATCAATCTCGTGGAACATCACCTGCTCCGTCAGCCCGAATGTGTAGTTGCCATTACCGTCGAACTGCTTCGGCGACAGCCCTCGGAAGTCACGAATACGAGGCAACGCAAGCGACAACAGCCGATCCAAAAACTCCCACATGCGGTCACCGCGAAGGGTCACCTTCACTCCGATCGGCTGACCTTCACGCAGCTTGAACTGCGCGATCGAGTTCTTTGCTCGGTTAACCCGGGGACGTTGCCCGGTGATCGCGGAGAGATCAGCAATAGCACCCTCGATTATTTTGCTATCACGCGCAGCGTCACCAACACCCATGTTGACAACAACTTTTTCAACGCCAGGCACCTGCATCACGTTGTCGTAGTCGAATTCCTGTTTTAGCGAATCCACAATTTCCGCGCGGTATTGCTCTTTCAGCCTTGGCATTTGCTTGGTCTCGCTCATCACACTTCCTTGCCGGTGCGCTTACTGAATCGCACCCCTCGAGTCCCGGTATAGGTGGAACCATCGGGACGCTGCTTCTCGACTTCCTCCCGGCGAAAGCCCACCCGAGTCGGACGCCCGTCCTCAGGATCGATCAACATCACATTGGACATATGAATCGGTGCTTCCTGAGTTACGATTCCACCGGACTTGGCTCCACGGTTGTCTTGGCCCACTCGGGTATGTCGCGTCACCCGATTGATGCCTTCAACTATGACCTTGTCTTGCTCAGCCAAAACCGTCAGCACTTTCCCTTTGAGGCCGCGATCTTTGCCCGCTATTACCTGCACCTCATCGCCAGTGCGAATCGATGTAGCCATCACAGCACCTCCGGAGCTAGTGAAACGATCTTCATGAACTTCTTGTCGCGTAACTCACGGCCTACTGGCCCGAAGATGCGCGTACCCCGCGGTTCGCCATCGCTCTTCAGCACTACGGCGGCGTTCTCATCGAATCGGATGTACGAGCCATCCGGTCGCCGGCGCTGCTTCTTGGTGCGAACGACAACGGCGCGGACAACTTCGCCCTTCTTGACGTTGCCGCCCGGGATGGCGTCCTTCACCGAGCACACCACGACATCCCCGATACCCGCGTAGCGACGGCCAGAGCCGCCGAGCACCCTGATGCACAACAACTCTTTGGCGCCGGTGTTATCGGCGACGCGGAGGCGTGACTCCTGCTGGATCATCTGTCTATCTCCTGATTAGTTGCCGCAGGCCTACTTGGCCTTTTCGAGAATCTCGACTACGCGCCAGCGCTTGGTCGCCGACGTCGGTCGGGTTTCCATCAAAAGCACGCGGTCACCTTGAGCGGCCTGGTTATCGGCATCGTGGGCCTTGAGTTTGCTGGTCCGTCGCACGACCTTGCCGTACAGCGGATGCTTGAAGCGGTCCTCAACTGCCACGACCACTGTTTTATCCATCTTGTCGCTGACCACAAGACCTTCACGCGTCTTGCGGTAGCCACGTTGCTGCGCAATCTCGTCAGCGGTTTGCTCCGTCACTGCTTCCTCCGTCATGCGGCACCGTCCTGGTCCTCGTCAAGGGTGGTGATACCCAACTCCCGTTCCCTAAGAACGGTGTAAATGCGAGCGATGTCCCGTCGGACAGCGCGGAGCCGTCCGTGGCTTTCCAGCTGCCCGGTGGCAGATTGAAACCGTAGGTTGAACAACTCGGTCTTGTACTCGGCCAAACGCGTTTCTAACTCGTCATCAGCGAGCTTGCGCAGCTCCACAGTCTTTGTCGTAGCCATCAGCCCTCACTAACGTCTCGTCGAACGATCCGGCACTTGAGCGGCAACTTGTGTGCGGCGCGTTCCAGCGCTTCACGCGCAACCTGCTCGTCCGGGTAACTGAGCTCAAACATCACTCGACCCGGTTTCACATTGGCAACCCACCACTCCGGGGATCCCTTACCGGAACCCATCCGAGTCTCTGCTGGCTTCTTGGTCAACGGTCGGTCCGGGTAAATGTTGATCCATACCTTGCCACCGCGACGCACTCGTCTGGTGATAGCGATACGAGCCGCTTCTATCTGTCGGTTAGTCACGTACGCCGAGGTGGTGGCCTGCAGGCCCCATTCGCCATTCACAACTTTGGTGCCACCTTTAGCCATGCCACCCCGACCGGGATGATGCTGCTTGCGGTGCTTAACCCTGCGTGGGATGAGCATGACCTAGCCCTCCGTTCCTGCTACTGCCTCGGCCGCTGGCTTCGCGCCGGCCTCGGGAGCAGCTGCTGCGGGAGCGTCGCCACGATCGGAGCGTCGATCTCGACGGCCACCACGACCGCGGCCGCGACCCATAAGTTTCTGAGCTTCTGCTTGCTCGCGGTCAGCGCGAGTCACGGGGGCTTCACCTCGGTAAATCCAGACTTTGACGCCAATCAGACCGAAAGTGGTGTGGGCTTCCGCCAAGCCATAGTCGATGTTGGCTCGGAGCGTATGAAGCGGCACCCGCCCTTCGCGATAAAACTCAGTACGGCTCATCTCCGCTCCACCAAGACGACCAGACACCTGTATCCGAATACCCTCAGCCCCAGCTTTGCGAGTCGACTGCAAAGCACGACGCATCGCACGACGGAATGCCACTCGACCGGCGAGCTGATCAGCAACTGCCTGGGCAACGAGTTGAGCCTCCAACTCAGGCTCCTTGACCTCAATCACGTTGACCTGAACCTGCTTGTCAGTGAGCTTTTCCAACTCTCGTTTCAAAGCATCCGTTTCCTTACCGCCACGCCCGATCACGATTCCTGGTCGCGCAGTATGAATCCAGAGCTCAATCCGGCCCTGGCTGCGTTGGATGGTCACCTTGCTGATCGCGGCGCGCGGCATGCGATCAGTGATCAGGCGTCGAACCTTGACGTCTTCTTCCACATAATCTCGGTACCGCTGCCCGGGCTGATTACCGTCGGCGTACCAGTTGGATACGTAGTCCGCGGTGTAGCCGAGCCGAAACCCGTGCGGATGAATCTTCTGGCCCATGTCAGACCTTCTTCCTGTCGGCAACCGACTCAGCGTCGGCGACCACGATGGTGATGTGGCTAGAGCGCTTCCGAATGCGGTAGGCGCGTCCCTGGGCTCGTGGCTGGATCCGTTTCATAGTCGGACCTTCGTCCACGTAGGCCTCGATGATCACGAGTTCCCGCTCGTCCATGCTGTGGTTGTTGGCTGCGTTAGCGATGGCGCTATTCAGTACCTTGAGCACCGGTTCACTGGCTCCCTGCGGTGCGAACTGCAATACCGCCTGCGCTTCCTCTGTGGGAAGGCCGCGAATCAGGTCCACGACGCGACGCGCTTTCATAGGTGTTATTCCCACCCTGCGCGCCTGTGCTTTGGCTTCCATGACGTCCCTCTCGTTCCGGCTCCCGGGGCGCTCAGCGGCGCCGGGCCTTCCTGTCGTCCTTCAAGTGCCCCTTGAAGGTGCGGGTCGGCGCGAACTCACCGAGCTTGTGGCCGACCATGTTCTCGCTAATGAAAACCGGCACATGCTTACGTCCGTCGTGAACCGCGATGGTGTGACCGATCATGTCGGGCACGATCATGGATCGACGTGACCAGGTCTTGATCACGTTGCGGCTGCCGCTCTCGTTCTGCGACTGCACCTTGCTCTCAAGGTGCTCGTCAACGAACGGGCCCTTCTTCAAACTGCGTGGCATCTTCTACTTCCCTCAGCGCTTCTTGCCGGACTTGCGGCGGCGGACGATGTACTTGTCACTCGGTTTACCCGGTCGTCGGGTGCGGCCCTCGGGCCGGCCCTTCGGGTTGACTGGGTGTCGACCGCCGGAACTCTTGCCTTCACCACCACCATGGGGGTGATCGACAGGGTTCATAGCTACACCACGCACCGTTGGACGTTTACCCTTCCAACGGTTGCGACCGGCCTTACCCCAGTTGATATTTCCTTGTTCCGCGTTGCCGACCTCACCGACGGTCGCCCGGCACCTCGCGTCAACATTCCGGATTTCGCCGGACGGCATCCGCAGCTGGGCCATTTTGCCCTCTTTGGCCACCAGCTGGATTCGAGATCCCGCTGAGCGAGCGAGCTTTGCTCCGCCACCAGGCTTCAACTCAACGGCGTGGATAACCGTACCCACTGGGATGTTCCGCAGCGGTAGATTGTTGCCTGGCTTGATGTCAGCCGCTGAACCCGTCTCCACGACATCGCCCTGACGCAGTTTGTCAGGCGCGATGATGTACCTCTTGGTGCCATCGACGTAGTGCAGCAGAGCGATCCGAGCGGTGCGGTTGGGATCGTATTCGATCTCGGCGACTTTGGCGTTTACCCCGTCTTTATCAGCCCGACGAAAATCGATTTCTCGATACGCCCGCTTGTGACCGCCGCCCTTGTGTCGCGTGGTGATCTTGCCTGAGTTGTTGCGTCCACCCTTTTTGGGTAGAGGCTTTGTCAGCGATTTCTCCGGCGTGGTCCGGGTGACTTCACTGAAGTCGGACACGCTGGAACCACGGCGACCGGGAGTCGTCGGCTTGTACCTGCGGATACCCATTGCTATTGCCTTCCGATTCCAGTCCCGGTCAGTTGACCGGTCCTCCGAAGATGTCGATACGTTCACCGGCTGCCACTGAAACAATGGCGCGCTTGGTGTCCGCCCGCTTTCCATACCCATTCCGGGTACGGGTGCGCTTACCCTTACGGTTCATGGTGTTGACCGAGGTCACGGTTACGCCGAAGATTTCCTCTACGGCAATCTTGATCTGGGTCTTGTTCGCATCACGAGGCACAACAAATGTGTACTTGTTTGCGTCCATCAGCCCATAGCTCTTTTCGGACACCACTGGGGCAATCAGAATGTCGCGGGGGTCGCTGTTTCTCATGACTCCTCCTCAGGCTTCTTACCCTTGCCGACAAAGTCAGCTAGGCCGGCCTCGGTGAAGACAATGCGGTCACTCACCACTGCGTCGTAAGCATTGAGTTGGTCTGGCGAGACCAGGCTGAGGGCCGCAACATTGCGCAGCGAACGCCAAGCAGTCTCTTCCTCGCGGGAGAGCACAACCAGAATCCGACCTTCGTCTTTCCAATCACCTAGCACTGCAAGCGCATCTTTGGTCGACGGCGAATCGCCGGAGATGAACTGGGATACCACTCCGATGCGATCCTCACGAGCACGATCAGACAAGACACCCCGCAGAGCGGCAGCCTTCATCTTCTTGGGCGTCCGTTGACTGTAGTCCCGCGGCTGCGGCGCGTGTACTGCGCCACCCCCGGCAAACTGCGGTGAACGGATGGAGCCCTGACGCGCACGCCCGGTTCCCTTCTGGCGATAGGGCTTACGGCCGCCACCACGGACTTCGCCACGGCCTTTGGCCTTGTGGTTTCCGCTACGCGCCGCCGCTAGCTGCGCTGTTACGACCTGATGGATCAACGGGATGCTGCTACTGGCATCAAAAATATCAGCGGGAAGCTCTACTGAGCCAGCGCTACCCTCTGGGGTGCGGATATCGATCTTCGTCATGCTCAGGCCCCCTTCTTTGCGGACCGAACCAGCACAACTGCGCCAGCCGGACCCGGTACGGCGCCACGAATCAACATGATTCCGGCCTCCGGATCGATTTGCTGCACCTTGAGATTCAAGGTGGTCTGGCGCTCGCCGCCAGACCGGCCAGCCATGCGAAGCCCCTTAAAGACACGGGCCGGCGTCGCGCAAGCGCCGATGGCGCCTGGCTTCCGGTGGTTCCGCTTCTGGCCGTGACTTGCTCCGACACCCGAGAAGCCGTGGCGCTTCATAACGCCAGTGAAACCTTTACCCTTTGAGCGACCGGTGACGTCCACCAATCCACCCTCTTCGAAGACGCTCACGTCCAACTCTTGACCGACCTCAACCTCGCTCGCCTCATCGGTCCGAATCTCAACTATGTGTCGTCGGGGGGTCACTCCCGCTTTCTCGAAGTGCCCGGCCATCGGCTTAGTCACTTTGCGCGGGTCAATCTGGCCGTAACCAAGTTGGATCGCGCTGTAGCCGTCGCTCTCCGGCGTACGCACCTGTGTGACCACGCACGGGCCAAGCTTGACGACAGTAACCGGGACTACCCGATTCTCTTCGTCCCATACCTGGGTCATGCCGAGTTTGGTACCCAGCAATCCGTCAATTGCGCTGCTCATGTCCTCAGCCCTTGATTTCAATCGCGACACCCGAGGGGAGATCAAGGCGCATGAGCGCATCAACCGTCTTGGGAGTCGGGTCAATAATGTCGATCAACCGCTTATGCGTGCGCATTTCAAAATGCTCGCGGCTGTCCTTGTATTTGTGCGGCGACCGGATGACGCAGTAGACATTCTTCTCAGTCGGTAGCGGTATCGGCCCGGCAACCTGCGCGCCGGTGCGCGTGGCAGTTTCGACGATCCGACGAGCCGATTTGTCGATCACGTCGTGGTCGTAGGCCTTAAGCCGAATGCGGATCTTCTGTTCCGCCATGGTCTTCCGTCCTTCACTGGTTCGGGTGGCGGCTGCCACCCGTGGTCTTGATCGCTGCTGTCCTGTGGGCGGCGACGGTTGCCGCCGCCCACAGGATTGGTTCAGTTGTTACTTGAGCACCTTGGTTACCTGGCCGGCACCTACAGTGCGGCCACCCTCGCGGATGGCGAACCGTAGACCTTCGTCCATGGCGACCGGCTGAATGAGCTCAACGCTCATAGCGGTGTCATCGCCCGGCATAACCATTTCCTTACCGTCAGGCAGGGTGACTACACCAGTTACGTCCGTGGTCCGGAAGTAGAACTGGGGCCGGTAGGAGTCAAAGAACGGCGTGTGACGGCCGCCCTCATCCTTGGACAGGATGTAGACCTGGGCCTCGAAGTCGGTGTGCGGGGTGGTGGATCCGGGCTTGGTCACAACCTGACCGCGCTCGACATCCTCACGCTTGGTACCGCGCAGCAACAGTCCGACGTTCTCGCCGGCTTGACCCTCGTCAAGCAACTTCCGGAACATCTCAACACCTGTAACGGTGGTGGTGTGCTTATCCGGTCGGATACCAACGATTTCGATTTCCTCATTCACCTTGACCACACCGCGTTCGATGCGACCTGTGACGACTGTGCCACGACCGGTGATGGTGAAAACGTCTTCGACGGGCATGAGGAAGGGCTTGTCAATGTCACGCTCGGGGGTCGGCACGTACTCGTCGACCTGGTTCATCAACTCGAGAATGGATTCGCCCCACTTCTCATCGCCCTGCAGGGCGGGGAAGGCAGCAACCTTAACTACCGGAATGTCGTCGCCGGGGAACTCGTAGCTGCTCAGCAGCTCACGAACCTCGAGCTCGACAAGTTCCAAAATCTCTTCATCATCGACCATGTCGCACTTGTTCAGCGCTACCACGATGGACGGTACGCCCACCTGGCGAGCCAGGAGCACGTGCTCCTTGGTCTGCGGCATGGGACCGTCGGTCGCCGCGACGACCAGAATCGCGCCATCCATTTGGGCGGCACCGGTGATCATGTTCTTGATGTAGTCGGCGTGGCCGGGGCAGTCTACGTGTGCGTAGTGCCGTGCCTCGGTCTCGTACTCTACGTGCGCGATCGAGATCGTGATACCGCGCTGACGCTCCTCAGGAGCCTTATCGATGTCCTCAAATGGTGTGAACGGGTTGAGCTCGGGGTATTTGTCGTGCAATACCTTCGTGATTGCCGCCGTCAGCGTCGTCTTGCCGTGGTCGATGTGACCGATGGTGCCGATGTTGACGTGGGGCTTGGTCCGTTCAAACTTAGCCTTCGCCACTGGGTCCTCCTTGACCTCGTTGCGTTGTGCTGGCGACGATCGTTCCTATTTCGATCGCAGCCATGCTCGTCTTGGGTGAGCACTCCCTGCTTACATTCCCGCTGTGAGCCGGATTACTCCGATCGCAGCTATTTAGTTTTGTATTCGGTTGTGTGAAATTGTTCAGTTGTAGTTCTGGAAACCGGCAGCGGACCAGCCGCTTCTCGATCTATTCCCCCCTGGCCTTCGCGATAATCTCCTCGGCCACGCTGTTCGGCACCTGTGCATAGGAGTCGAACTGCATGGAGTAGGACGCGCGACCTTGCGTACGGCTTCGTAAATCTCCCACGTACCCAAACATTTCCGAGAGCGGAACTGTGGCCTCGACGACTCGAGCACCAGCCCGCTCGTCCATGGCTTGCACCTGACCGCGACGTGAGTTGATGTCACCTATAACATCACCCATGAACTCTTCGGGGGTAATGACTTCGACGGCCATCATCGGCTCCAAGAGTGCGGGGCCGGCGCGGCGAGCAGCATCTTTGAACGCCATCGAACCGGCGATCTTGAACGCCAACTCGGAGGAGTCGACATCGTGGTAAGCACCGTCGGTGAGGGTGACTTTTACGTCCACCATTGGGTAGCCGGCTAGGACACCGAACTCCATTGCGTCTTGGCAACCTGTGTCAACGCTGGGGATATATTCCCTAGGAATCCGTCCACCGGTGATCTTGTTCTCAAACTCGTAGCCACCGTCACCCTCGCCACCAGTCGGCTCAACGTTGATGATGACCCGACCGAACTGACCAGAACCACCAGTCTGCTTCTTATGGGTGTAATCCACCTTCTGGACTGGCTTGGTAATAGTTTCGCGGTAAGCCACCTGCGGCTTGCCAACATTCGCCTCGACACCGAACTCGCGACGCATCCGGTCGACTAGGACCTCAAGGTGTAACTCGCCCATGCCGGAGATGATCGTCTGACCCGTCTCGTCGTCGGAACGCACCTGGAAGGTCGGATCTTCTTCCGCGAGACGCTGGATCGCAGTGGCCAACTTGTCCTGGTCGCTCTTCGTCTTGGGCTCAATCGCCACCGAGATAACCGGGGCGGGGAATGACATCGACTCGAGTACCACCGGATCACCTTGATCCGAGAGGGTCTCGCCAGTCGTGGTCTGCTTCAGTCCCATAACCGCGACAATCTCACCGGCGCCAACCGACTCGATTTCTTCGCGTTTGTTCGCGTGCATCCGGTAGATCTTGCCGATGCGCTCTTTCCGCTCTTTGGTCGCGTTGAGGACGTTTCCGCCAGCTTTGAGCATCCCGGAGTACACCCGCAAATAGGTGAGTTTTCCAAGATGCGGATCGCTCATAATCTTGAATGCCAAGGCAGACATGGGGGCATCGTTACTCGGGTCGCGAAGCACCTCGACTTCTTCGTCCCCAACCTTGTGGCCCTCGACTGCACCAACGTCTAGTGGTGATGGCAGGTACTCGATAACGGCGTCTAGCAGCGGCTGAACGCCTTTGTTTTTGAACGCGGTGCCGCACAGTACTGGAGTCACGGCGGCGGCCAACGTCGCCCGACGGATCGCTGCTCTTAATTCCGCAACGGTGGGCTCTTCGCCTTCGAGGTACTTCTCCATCATCGCGTCGTCGTTCTCCGCGATGGTTTCCAACAGCCGATCGCGCCATTCTTGGGCCGCCTCGGTGTGGGATTCGGGGATGTCTTGCTCATCGAAGTTCTCGCCCAGTTTGGTTTCTTCTGGCCAAACCAGCGCTTTCATCGTGACTAGATCAATAACTCCGATGAAGGAGGCTTCCGCACCGATGGGCAGTTGAAGAACCAACGGGGTCGCATTGAGTCGCGAAACAATCATGTCAACACAGCGGTGGAACTCAGCACCCGTGCGGTCTAGCTTGTTCACGAAGCAGATGCGCGGCACCGCATAGCGATCCGCTTGCCGCCAAACGGTTTCTGATTGGGGCTCGACCCCGGCGACGCCGTCAAAGACCGCTACCGCCCCATCTAGTACGCGGAGGGATCGTTCTACCTCAACGGTGAAATCGACGTGCCCCGGAGTATCAATGATGTTGATCTGATGATCACGCCACGTGCAGGTGGTCGCGGCTGACGTGATCGTGATGCCACGTTCCTGCTCCTGTTCCATCCAGTCCATAGTCGCCCCGCCGTCATGGACCTCACCGATCTTGTAGTTAATCCCGGTGTAGTAGAGGATGCGCTCGGTCGTGGTGGTTTTGCCCGCGTCGATATGCGCCATGATGCCAATGTTGCGTACATCAGCCAGTTCGATCGCCACGTCAGTCTCCGTAAATCTCTCGGGTTACCAGCGGTAGTGGGCGAAGGCTTTGTTTGCCTCAGCCATCTTGTGGGTGTCTTCGCGCTTCTTCACAGCGGCGCCTAGGCCGTTGGATGCGTCCAGAATCTCGTTCATTAGTCGCTCAGTCATGGTGCGCTCCCGACGCTGTCGCGCATAGGAGACCAACCAGCGAAGTGCGAGCGTCGTTGACCGGCCTTTCCGGACCTCAACCGGAACCTGGTAGGTGGCGCCACCAACTCGGCGGGATCGCACCTCCAGGGTGGGGCTCACGTTGTCGATAGCGCGTCGCAGGGTCACGACAGGATCGCCTTCTGACTTGGCCCGGGTGCCCTCAAGGGCGCCGTAGACGATGCTCTGCGCGGTGGAGCGCTTCCCATCCAGCAGTACTTTGTTAACAAGCTGGGTGACCAACTCGGATTCATATACCGGATCAGCGACCACGGGCCGCTTATCAGCGGGTCCTTTACGTGGCATCAGCCCTTCTCCTTCTTCGCTCCGTAGCGGCTTCGCGCTTGCTTACGATCCTTCACGCCCTGGGTATCCAGCGAGCCGCGCACGATTTTGTATCGCACACCGGGAAGATCTTTGACACGACCTCCGCGGACAAGCACGATCGAGTGCTCCTGCAGGTTGTGACCTACACCTGGGATGTAGGCAGTTACCTCGATGCCGCTGGACAACCGGACTCGCGCCACCTTGCGTAGCGCCGAGTTGGGCTTTTTGGGCGCAGTGGTGTAGACGCGAGTACACACACCTCGGCGCTGGGGACTTCCCTTAAGCGCAGGGGTGTTGTTCTTCGCGATCTTGTCCTTGCGGCCCTTGCGGACCAGTTGCTGGATTGTGGGCACGTGCTCTCCAGTCCGTTTCTTGCTGGTGTGGTGCGAACCGGACGGTTGTCCGATTCATCCCTCCCACGCGGTCGGGCGTGTCGCGCGGCCTTGCGGCAGCGAAACTCGATCCGAATCGCGGGTTGGTACGGGGTCCGACGGACTTCGACTCACATTTTGTGAGCCTGCTCCGGGTTCGAGCCCCATTTCAGTACCCAAAGCTAACTGGGCACGGTTCACCAGAATAGCCACAACTCCCTCGTTCGGTCAAAGGGGATTAGGCCGCTAGTAGGCGAAGTGACGCACCCCACTATTGCGAAGGGTGGGTTAAGGCCGGTCTATCGATTGTGTTTTGTCGAACAGATCATCGCTAAAGCGGAACTCCAGCCCGCTCAGCAGGGTCTGGGAGCAACAGCAGTTTGCCGAAATGCCTACTGGCCGCAATTTCTTCATGGGCCGACGCAACCTCGGAGAGTGGCAGCGCACGATGTACGACAGGGCGAATCTTGCCCTCCGCTATCAGTGGCCAAACCTCCGTCACTACACGCTGACAGATGTCTGCCTTCTCGGATTCCGGCCTGGCCCGCAATGAGGTAGCAGCAATACTCCCCCGACGGCTCACGAGCGCACCCAAGTTGATCTCGCCTCGTACGCCGCCAAGGAGACCGATGATGACGAGGCGACCTCCCTGCCCTAGCGTCTCGATATTGCGATCAAGGTATTTGGCCCCAACAACATCCAGGATTACGTCAGCGCCCCGACCCTTGGTGAGTTCGTGCATCCGAGCAACAAAATCCTCTTCGCGATAATCGATCGCGGCATCTGCCCCCAGGCTGAGACATGCTGCGACTTTTCCCGGTGACCCTGCGGTCACCGCAACCTTGGCGCCGATTGCTTTTGCCCATTGGATAGCGAAAGTGCCGATTCCGCTGCCTCCGCCATGAATAAGCAACCATTCACCGGCTCTCAACCCAGCGACCATGGCCAAGTTCGAATAAACCGTGCAGGCGACCTCTGGTAATGCGGCAGCGTCCATCAGACCGATGCCCTCCGGCAGCGGCATAACTTGGCCGGCTGGGACTGCTACTTGCTGCGCGTATCCGCCGCCAGATAGCAGCGCACACACTTGACGACCAATCGGCAGCTCGACAGCCGCAGATCCGAGCTGACTAACGACTCCGCTGCACTCCAGACCCAGAATGTCACTGGCTCCCGCCGGGGGCGGGTAAAAGCCTTGTCGTTGCAGCAGGTCTGCTCGATTAACTCCTGCTGCGGCGACAGTGATCAACACTTCATTGTCGCCGACAGTTGGGGTCTCGACCTCAGCGATTCGCATCGCATCGACCCCACCCGGTTCATTCATGACTACGGCAAGCATTTGACGACCTTATCCGCTGAGGTTTGAGCAACCACCCCGCCACTAAGGACTCGGCGTGCCGCAACCCCGGTAATGAGTCACGCCACCCGAATGCAATCGTTGGCAGAATCCCATTGCGGAGCCTGGTGGAGGAATCCGATTGGTCGGTAGACGACGGGCTAACCGGGTTGATTCGACTTGCTCCTAACTCTGCAGGCAACATGAACCCATGACAATCGAGAATGACTCCGCGCACTCAGCGAATCCGTCACTACTTATGGCCCGGGGACCCGTAGTGCGGTGGCTAACAGGGACCGCTGTCGTAGTGATTCTCGTCGGCATTTACCTACTACTGAAGCCAATCGATTTATCCGACGGGAATTTTCTGCTGATTCCAGTAGGCGCCTTTTTACTAACGTCTTATTGGGCAATTTTCGCCGTTGCAATCACCAGATTGCGACAATCACGTTATCCCGTTGTCGACGGCCTGATTCTGCTTGTGATCCTGCTAGCGCTGTTGTTACTCGGCTTTGCTTACCTTTATCAATCTCTATCAGCGGCTAACCCGGCTTCGTTCACAACCAACATCGAAACAAAAATTGCCGCGGTGTACTTCTCGGTGACGACACTAAGCACTGTGGGCTACGGAGAAATATCTCCCGGAGATGACATGGCGCGCGGAATCACTATGACTCAGATGCTGCTTGATCTCACAGTTCTCGGCCTCGGGGTGAAATTGCTCAGCCAAGCGAGCAAACACCGGCTGCAGACTTTAACGGTTGATACCAATTCCAGCTCTACGTAACTCAAGACAACGCTTGCGCTAGCCAGAAAGACATGCGAGAGCCCTGACACCCGTTCGGGTGCCAGGGCTCTCGATTCGATCAGTTGGGGTAGTACCCGCGTGCGTCGAACTCTTCCAACGCCACCGCTTCCCCAGTCGCGTCGCCGAAACCTTCTTGCTGGTAAGAAAGCTCGTCGTAGGTGGTGAACGACGGGTACATGGCCTCCTTGGCCTCGTCGGTGGGATCGACTCTGATGTTCCGATACTGCGGCATACCCGTGCCAGCTGGGATCAGCTTGCCCAGGATGACGTTCTCCTTGAGGCCCAGCAGATTGTCCCGTTTGGCTTGGATAGCTGCGTCAGTCAACACCCGGGGAGTCTCCTGGAACGAAGCCGCAGATAGCCACGACTCAGTTGCCAACGACGCCTTGGTGATACCCATGAGCTCGGGTCGGCCAGAAGCAGCCTGTCCGCCCTCTTGAACGACAGTGCGGTTGTTGTTTTCAAACTGACCGCGATCGACTAGTTCACCCGCTAGGAAGTCCGAGTCACCCGAATCAATGATGGTGATCCGTCGCAGCATCTGCCGCAGAATAACCTCGATGTGCTTGTCATGGATTGATACACCCTGACTGCGATACACCTTTTGAACTTCATCGACCAGGAACCGCTGCGCGGAGCGCTGTCCCTCTACTCGGAGAACCTCCTTGGGATCAATCACACCCTTAACCAGCTGGGTACCAACTGCAATCTCNTGACCATCCTCGACGAGGAGGTCCGAACGCTTGGATACCTTGTGGTCGGTCTCGTCTTCCCCATCTCGCACAATGATCTTGCGAGTCTTGTCGGTNTCGCGAATCTCTACNACACCNCTACTTTGNGCGATGGGAGCGTGCCCCTTGGGAGTACGTGCCTCGAAGAGCTCCACCACGCGAGGAAGACCCTGTGTGATGTCATCTCCAGCAACACCACCGGTATGGAAGGTACGCATAGTGAGCTGAGTACCCGGCTCACCAATCGATTGCGCCGCAACGATTCCGACAGCTTCGCCGACATCTACTAGTTGACCGGTAGCCAGACTCTGGCCGTAGCACACGGCACAAGTGCCGGACAGGCTCTTGCAGTGCATAACCGAACGGACCCGCAGAGATGTCACTCCCTTTGCTGCCAGATCACGGATGAGTGGCATCGTGAGTAGCGCGCCCGCCGCGACTAGCGTCTCGCCATCGACTTCTACGTCAGTGGCCAGAACTCGAGAAGTCACCGCGGTGTCAACGTTATCTATCAGATTTCCGTCGGCATCGGCGATCGTCATCTCCAAGCTCATCCGAGTTCCGCAGTCCAGTTCTCGCACGATGAGATCCTGCGACACGTCCACAAGACGCCGAGTGAGGTACCCGGAATCAGCGGTTCGCAGGGCCGTATCGGCCAGTCCCTTTCGGGCACCGTGGGTTGAGATGAAGTACTCCAGAACCGACAAGCCCTCTCGGAAGTTGGCTTTGATCGGGCGAGGGATGGTCTCACCCTTCGGGTTGGCCACTAGACCACGCATACCGGCCAACTGGCGGATTTGACTGTAGTTACCGCCAGCTCCGGATATGACCATCTCGGCAATACTGTTGTCCTCAGGCAGATTCTCCCGCATGGCTTCCGCGACCTTATCGGTCGCGCGAGTCCAGATCTTGATGAGCTCCTCACGGCGCTCTTGATCAGTCATGGCGCCGAGTGCGACCTTCGCGTCGATCTTGGCAGCCTGACCCTCAGCCTCCGCGAGGATCTCCTTCTTAGCTGGCGGTG
Source organism: Micrococcales bacterium (assembly GCA_002699445.1). GTDB lineage: Bacteria > Actinomycetota > Actinomycetes > S36-B12. Next base: position 75,607 of record PAAU01000063.1, read on the forward strand.
AGACCACATCATCAATAGAGATGGTGACGCCCGAACGAGTGGCCCAATGGAAGCCCAGCTCCTTGAGCTGATCCAAAGTTTCGGCAATCTCGATCTTCATGTACTTCTCCGACAGGCGATTAACCAGGTCTCCCAGGCTCTTCTTGTCGACTCGGGTGTTCACCCACGGGTAATCGCTGGGTAGCGCTTCGTTGAAGAGAACTCGGCCCACGGTGGTATCAAGTACGAAGGCATCTCCGAACTGCCAATCTTCCGACAACTCGGTTCCACTAGGCGGCTCTTCGCCCACTAACCGAACCTTGATGGCAGCGTTGAGATCAACATCGCCTGCGTCGTAAGCCATCAACGCCTCATCGGGGAGAGCAAAGTAGCGTCCCTCGCCCTTGGCACCTTGAGCCTCACCGGTGAGGTGGTAGATGCCGAGGACCATATCCTGCGTGGGCGTCGTAATCGGTTTCCCGTTGGCCGGCGACAAGATGTTGTTACTCGACAACATCAGGACCCGAGCCTCAGCCTGGGCCTCAGGCGACAGCGGCAAGTGAACCGCCATCTGATCGCCATCGAAGTCCGCATTGAAAGCGGTACATACCAACGGGTGAATCTGAATTGCTTTACCTTCGATCAACTGCGGTTCGAAAGCCTGGATTCCCAATCGGTGCAGCGTCGGCGCTCGGTTAAGCAGAACCGGATGCTCGGCAATGACTTCTTCTAGAACTGCCCAGACATCGGCATATGCGTGTCCACCACCTGGCGCGCGCTCAACCCGACGTTTTGCAGCCTTGATGTTTTGCGAGTGGCCCAGTTCCACGAGTCGCTTCATGACGAACGGCTTGAATAGTTCCAAAGCCATCTGCTTGGGAAGACCACACTGATGCAGTTCCAGCTGCGGACCAACCACGATCACGGAGCGGCCCGAGTAGTCGACCCGCTTGCCGAGCAAGTTCTGGCGGAATCGGCCTTGCTTGCCCTTCAGCATGTCCGAAAGTGATTTCAGCGCACGGTTGCCTGGACCAGTAACGGGTCGCCCACGGCGGCCGTTGTCGAATAGGGCATCCACGGCCTCTTGCAACATCCGCTTTTCGTTATTGACAATGATCTCGGGAGCACCGAGGTCAATGAGTCGCTTCAATCGGTTATTGCGGTTGATGACGCGGCGATAGAGATCGTTGAGGTCAGACGTGGCGAACCGGCCACCGTCCAACTGGACCATGGGACGTAGATCCGGAGGAATCACCGGAACAGCATCTAGCGTCATGCCCAGCGGAGAATTCGTCGTATTCAGAAACGCGGTAACAACCTTGAGTCGCTTCAGCGCGCGAGTCTTCTTCGCCCCGGTTCCGGTACGAAGCAGTTCACGGAGCATTTCTGCCTCGCCTGCCAGGTCAAAAGTCTCCAAGCGCTTCTTAATGGCGGCGGCACCCATGTCTCCGGAGAACCACTTACCGTAACGATCTTCCATCTCGCGGTAGAGACGCTCATCGCCTTCGAGGCTCTGTACCTCTAGATTGCGGAACCGCTCAAAAACGCGCTTAAGAAAATCGACTCGTTCATCGGAACGTTTGCGAATTTGACGCATTTCTCGCTCGGCAGCGTCCTTCACTTTGCGCTTGGCGTCTGACTTAGCACCTTCTTCTTCCAACTGCGCTAGGTCTTCTTCCAGCTTTGCCATGCGGTTATTGATCTCGTCATCCTTGCGCTGTTCGATGCGAGAGATTTCTTCACTGTGGCGCGACTCAAGTGACGGCAAGTTTTCGTGCCGCCCTTCTTCGTCAACCCAGGTGATCATGTGCGCAGCGAAGTAGATGACCTTTTCGAGGTCCTTCGGCGCAAGATCGAGCAAATAACCCAACCGGCTTGGCACTCCTTTGAAGTACCAAATATGGGTCACCGGAGCGGCCAACTCGATGTGACCCATCCGCTCACGACGAACCTTGGCACGAGTAACCTCGACGCCACATCGCTCACAGATAATGCCCTTGAAGCGCACTCGCTTGTATTTTCCGCAGTAGCACTCCCAGTCCCGAGTCGGACCGAAGATCTTTTCGCAGAACAGACCGTCCCGCTCAGGCTTCAGTGTTCGGTAGTTAATGGTTTCAGGCTTCTTAACCTCACCATGGCTCCAGCCGCGGATGTCTTCACCCGTGGCCAAGCCGATCTGCAGTTGGTCGAAATAGTTGACGTCGAGCACTTTGTACTCCCTTTCGTCCGGCGTTCGTTTTGTAGCTGTGGGTGCGACGGGGCAGTTGCCCCGCCGCTCGGTTAGATGTCGTCTACTGAGGCTGACTCACGGCGAGAGAGGTCGATGCCCAACTCTTCCGCGGTGCTGTAGAGATCATCTTCGGAATCCTTCATCTCGATGGCCATACCGTCGCTTGACAACACCTCAACGTTGAGGCACAAGGACTGCATCTCCTTCACTAGGACTTTGAACGATTCCGGGATCCCCGGCTCTGGGATGTTCTCGCCCTTCACAATGGCCTCGTATACCTTGACGCGGCCATGCGTGTCATCGGACTTGATTGTCAGCAGTTCCTGCAGCGCGTAGGCGGCACCATATGCCTCCAGCGCCCACACTTCCATCTCACCGAAGCGCTGGCCACCGAACTGCGCCTTACCGCCCAACGGCTGCTGAGTGATCATCGAGTAAGGCCCGGTGCTGCGCGCGTGGATCTTGTCATCCACGAGGTGCAGCAACTTCAAGATGTAGATGTAACCCACTGAAACGGGGTCCGGGAACGGCTCGCCGGAACGACCGTCGAGCAACCTGGCTTTGCCATCGTCGCCGACCAAGACATTGCCGTCATCGTCGGGTCGGACGTTTTCCATGAGTGCATCGAGCGCTTCGCTCTGGACACCGTCAAATACCGGAGTAGCCACGTTGGTCCCTGGAGCCGCGGAACGTACCGCTGCCGGAACTCCGGAATCAGCCGCCACGTCTTCGGTCATATCCCAACCGGAGCGCGCTACCCAACCCAAATGGGTTTCCAGGATCTGACCCAGATTCATCCGTCGCGGAACACCCAGCGGATTTAGCACGACGTCCACGGGAGTGCCGTCTTCTAGGAACGGCATGTCCTCTACTGGGAGAATCTTGGCGATGACACCCTTGTTTCCATGTCGGCCCGCAAGCTTGTCACCTTCAGTGATCTTGCGCTTTTGTGCCACATGAACACGAACCATCTGGTTAACACCTGGTGGTAGCTCATCGCTAGCATCCCGGTCGAAGACCCGAGTGCCAATCACTTTCCCGCTCTCACCGTGAGGAACCCGCAGCGAAGTATCTCTAACTTCCTTAGCTTTCTCACCGAAGATTGCACGAAGCAACCGCTCTTCTGGCGTCAACTCTGTCTCACCCTTGGGTGTCGTCTTACCGACCAGGATGTCGCCAGACTGGACGTCCGCACCAACACGAACGATTCCTCGCTCGTCCAACTCCGCCAACGCTTCATCTGACAAGTTGGGAATGTCACGAGTGATCTCTTCGGGACCGAGTTTGGTGTCCCGAGCATCTACTTCGTGCTCTTCAATGTGGATGCTGGATAGGACGTCATCCCGAACGAGTCGCTCCGAAAGAATGATGGCGTCTTCGTAGTTGTGTCCCTCCCAGGGCATGAACGCTACGAGCAGGTTCTTGCCCAGCGCGAGTTCACCTTCGTCCGTGGACGGTCCATCCGCAATCACTTCACCCGCTTCGACCTGCTGGCCAACGGAGACGATGGGTCGCTGGTTATAGCTGGTCCCCTGATTTGAACGACGGAACTTGTGCAGTCGGTAGTCGCGAATCGAACCATCTTCCGTCTCCACCGAGATGAGATCTGCGGAAACCTCGGCAACGGTGCCACCTTCGTAGGCCACAACGACATCACCGGCGTCTTTCGCCGCCCGATGTTCCATGCCGGTGCCCACTAGCGGAGCCTCCGACCGGAGCAACGGCACTGCTTGACGCTGCATGTTCGAGCCCATCAAGGCGCGGTTGGCGTCGTCATGCTCCAAGAACGGAATCATCGCAGTCGCGACTGAGACCATCTGACGGGGCGACACGTCGACGTAACCGACCTCATTACCTGGCACGTAGTCGACCTCGCCGCCCTTGCGACGAACCAGAACCCGCTCATCCACGAAGGTGCCGTCGGGATTCAACGCCGAGTTTGCCTGTGCGATGACGTAACGATCTTCTTCGTCGGCGGACAAGTAGTCGACTGCGTCCGATACGACGCCATCGACAACACGTCGGTATGGAGTCTCAACGAAGCCGAAGGGATTGACTCGTCCGTAGGTCGCCAACGAGCCAATAAGGCCAATGTTGGGTCCCTCAGGAGTCTCGATGGGACACATCCGCCCGTAGTGGGACGGGTGAACGTCACGGACCTCGAAACCGGCTCGCTCGCGCGAGAGACCGCCCGGGCCAAGCGCCGAAAGTCGACGTTTGTGAGTCAGTCCCGCCAACGGATTGGTCTGGTCCATGAACTGTGACAACTGTGAGGTTCCGAAGAACTCTTTAATCGCGGCGTTCAATGGGGTGATCTTGATCAACGACTGTGGCGTGATTGCCTCGACATCCGAGGTACCCATTTTTTCGCCAACCAGCCGAGCCATACGAGTCAAACCGGTCCGAATCTGGTTCTGAATCAGCTCACCTACAGTGCGAAGTCGACGGTTGCCGAAGTGGTCAATGTCGTCGGTCTCGACCGGAATCTCACCCTGCGGCGATTCCATCATTTGGTCACCGTTGTGAAGTGCCGCCAAGTAATCGATGGCAGCCACCATGTCTTCGACGGTGAGAACGACCTCCGTCAGTGGCAGTTCCAATCCGAGTTTCTTGTTGACCTTGTAACGGCCCACCTTCGCTAAGTCATAGCGCTTGGTGTTGAAGTAGTAGTTATCCAGAAGGTTTCGACCGGCATCAACGGTGGGCGGTTCCCCCGGGCGCATTTTCCGGTAAATATCTAGCAGGGCCTCGTCTTGGGTGGTGACGGTGTCCTTCTCCAAAGTTTTCATGATGGACTCGTAGCGACCAAAGCGCTCTTCGATTTGCTCGGCACTCCACCCCAAAGCCTTCAGCAAAACAGTCACGTTCTGCTTCCGCTTGCGGTCGAGTCGGACACTGACGATGTCTTTCTTGTCAATTTCGAACTCAAGCCAGGCTCCACGGCCGGGAATGACCCTGCCGACGTACACATCCTTATCAGTGGTCTTGTCCACGGAGGATTCGAAGTAGACACCTGGTGAGCGGACGAGCTGCGACACGACAACGCGCTCAGTCCCGTTAATCACGAAGGTGCCTTTGTCCGTCATCATGGGGTAGTCGCCCATGAAGACGGTCTGCGACATGCTCACACCAGTTTCGGTGTTTTCGAACGTGGCGGTCACGAATAGCGGAGCGGCATACGTAATGTCGCGCTCTCGGCACTCGTCGACAGAAGCTTTAGGCTCTTCGAGGTAGAAATCATCGAAGGTCAGCGACATGTTGCCCTGCGAATCGGTGATCTGACCGATTTCTTCGAAGACCTCTTCCATGCCAGATTTTGCTGGCACGTCATCTCTGCCCTCGGCTTGCGCCTCAGCCAGCTTCGCTTGCCAATGCTCATTGCCGACTAACCAGTCGAATGAGTCGATCTGCAAGCCAAGCAGATCAGGAATCTCCATTGGCTCGCTGATGCGAGCGAATGAGACGCGTTGGGAACCGGATGTGCTTTCAGATGGAAGCGTTGCGGTCAAGAGAGTCCTTCCCCAGGTACGCGCGACACCGAGTGGCCCCTACCCGCACCATTCGTCTCGCACGACCGAGACTCACCGTTATCGGACCTACCTGCGCGGATCAAGGCAGACCGATGGACGGGGGTTCATCTGATATAGGGCGCAAAGAGAAATACTACCGGAGCTTTAGGCGCATGTCTAGTGGGGTGGGACCCAAAGGTCACACCCCACGTCCAACCGCGCAATCCGCATCTCGAACGTGCCTCGATCATGGTCCGCGAGCGCACCCGAGTCAAGCCGATTTCCACATTCGGCCAGTCATCTTGTCGACTTTTCGCGCCCGGATCTATGCCTAGGCGCCAGCGCCTCTTCTTCTGGCGCTGCCTGCTAAATGACTGAAGGGCAGCCCAAACGGGCTGCCCTTCAGTCATGATCGGCCGTTGGAGACCGAATGAGTCACTTAATGCTGACGGTCGCTCCAGCGCCCTCGAGCGCCTCCTTGGCCTTATCTGCTGCTTCCTTGTCGACTCCCTCAAGTACTTCCTTGGGGGCGCCTTCAACCAGATCCTTAGCTTCCTTCAGTCCCAGATCAGTCAGTCCGCGGACCTCCTTGATGACCTGAATCTTCTTGTCGCCGGCCGCTTCAAGAACTACGTCGAACTCGTCTTGCTCCGCTGCCTCGGCGGCATCGCCACCAGCTGCCGGGGCTCCGGCCGCTGCGACCGCGACGGGGGCAGCAGCGGTCACCTCAAATGTGTCTTCGAACTGCTTGACGAACTCGCTGAGCTCGACCAAGGTCATCTCCTTGAATGCATCTAGCAGTTCATCCGTGCTGAGCTTCGCCATCTCGGCGTTCCTTTCTTTGTGCTCCGGCGGGGGCCGGACTCCTTGACGGAACCGTCAGTGTCGACGGTCTATCGGGTCAGGGCGTCAGCCCTCCTGTTGTACCTCGGCCGGAGCCTCGGCATCGGCCGACTGGTCGTCGGCCGAAGTTGTTGTGTCTTCCTCGGCTGGTTCTTCGCCATCCGTGGTCTCAGTAGCCGCATCTTCAGGGGCGGCCTCACCAGCGCCCGCCAGGATGCTGGGATCCTCTGTTGCCTTCGCCTGCAGGGCACCAAGAGTGCGAGCTGCCTGGGATAGTGGCGCGGCGAACATTGCCGCGGCTCCAGACATCGAAGCCTTCATTGCGCCGGCCAACTTGGCTAGCAGCACCTCACGCGACTCAAGGTCCGCAAGCTTGCTGATTTCTTCTGGCGATAGGGGCTTGCCATCTAGGAGGCCGCCTTTGACGACAAGCGCAGCATTCTCTTTACCGAACTTTTTCAAACCTTTGGAAGCCTCGACCGGATCACCGGTTATGAAGGCAATCGCGTTGGGGCCGACCAGCATGTCGCCGATACCCTCTACTCCGGCCTCTTCGACAGCGATCTTGGTGAGGGTGTTCTTGACGACGAGATACTCCGCGTTGCCTCGCAGAGATTCGCGGAGTTCACGCAACCCTGCCACGGAGATTCCGCGATATTCGGTCAAAACAACGCCGGTTGCGGAGCGAAAACGCTCAGTCAGGTCAGCTACGGCTTTGCTTTTATCAGCCCGCGACATCTGGGTCCTTTCGTTCGGACCACTAGTCGGCGCAGCACCTTAACCCGGAAAATCCGGGTGCATCCCAAAGGGATTGCACTGACACCTGCGCGGGTCGCCCGTTAGGGCTTTCGGTCTTGCGACGACCAGCGGTCTTCGGCTCGCATTAGCGTACGTGGTTCCCGGGGCTAGGTCAAAATCGACCCCGTGGAAGCTATTTTGGTGCGCAGCCCTGGCGAGGGCAGACGAACCTCAGCGGTCACTGGCGACGACAATGCCACGACTGTGGCACGGTCACAGTCACAGCGCAGACAGCTCCAGTTTTCGTTGCGCTCCGGCAGATCAGACGTCTGCGTCAGCGCTGCTCTTAATGCTGCCAGGATCCACTGCTACTCCTGGACCCATGGTGCTAGAGACGACGACCTTTTTGAGGTAACGACCCTTGGCGCTGGATGGCTCGAGCCTCAAGATTTCCTCGAGCGCAGCGGAGAAGTTGTCAGCCAACTGTTCTGCACTAAACGATTTGCGTCCAATGATGAAGTGCAGGTTGGAGTGCTTGTCCACTCGAAACTCGATCTTGCCACCCTTGATGTCCTCGACTGCTTTCGCCACATCCATTGTCACGGTTCCGGTCTTGGGGTTAGGCATCAAACCTCGGGGGCCCAGTACTCGACCTAACCGGCCAACTTTGCCCATCATGTCTGGTGTGGCTACGGCAGCGTCAAAACCAGTCCAGCCCTCCGACACCTTTTCGATCATGTCGTCGCTTCCGACGAAGTCAGCTCCAGCTGCGCGCGCCTCTTCTGCTTTTTCACCGGCGGCAAAAACTAAGACAGTCGCAGTCTTTCCGGTGCCGTGTGGCAGATTTACAGTGCCACGAACCATCTGATCGGCCTGCCGTGGGTCAACGCCTAATCGAGCCGAAACTTCGATCGTCGCGTCGAACTTCTCGGGAGCGACCTCTTTGACGAGCCCCACTGCTTCAGCGGGCTCGTACATCCGGTCACTATCGATCGCCTCGGCGGCGGTGTTGTATTTCTTTCCGTGCTTCATCTGTGTCTCCTGACAGTCGTGGTCAACGGGCCACGGCGGCCCTGCCACTGATTGGGATGCTCCGGGTCCGGAGTATCGATTAACCCTCTACGGTGACGCCCATCTGGCGTGCAGTGCCTTCAACGATTTTCATGGCGGCGTCGATGTCGTTGGCATTCAGATCCGGCATCTTGGTTTCAGCAATCTGACGCACCTGATCTTGAGTAATTGAGCCGACCTTGGTGCGGTGCGGCTCGCCAGAGCCCTTCTTTAGGCCAGCGGCCTTTAGAACCAGCTTTGCAGCGGGTGGGGTCTTGGTGATGAAGGTGAACGAGCGATCCTCGTAGACCGTAATCTCTACTGGGATTACCTCACCGCGTTGGTTTTCTGTTGCGGCGTTGTAGGCCTTGCAGAATTCCATGATGTTGACGCCGTGCTGACCCAACGCCGGGCCTACCGGCGGTGCCGGATTCGCCTGGCCTGCCTGGATATGCAGCTTGATAAGGCCGGCGACCTTCTTTTTCGGTGCCATTGTTTCCTACCTCGTTGTTCGTCTTGGATATGTAAGTTTTAGGTTCGTTCTACTTGGTCGTATCGAAGCTCGACCGGAGTATCCCGGCCGAAGAGCTCAACCATTGCGGTGAGCTTCGCAGCTTCACCATTCACTTCAGAGATTGTCGCCTGAAGAGTGGCGAACGGGCCATCCACCACAGTGACGACGTCTCCTACATTGTAATCAGCAACCACCACAGTCTTCGGAGTGGCTGCCCCTTCTCCTTCAGGTTCTGCTCCGGTCAGCTCGGTCTTCTCTGGTGTCTCAGCGGTTTCGGGCTCCGCCAACATGCGAACGACCTCATCGATGCTCAGCGGGACCGGATTCTGTGCGCTGCCGACGAAACCGGTCACTCCAGGGGTATGCCGAACGGCGCCCCAGGTCTCATCATCCAGGTCCATTCGCACCAAGACATATCCAGGAAGTTTGATCCGACGGATCTTCTTCCGCTCGCCCTTGCGAAACTCCATGACGTCCTCTTCGGGGACCTCGACCTGAAAAATTCGGTCTTCTAGGTTCATGGTTTCGCTGCGCTTATCAAGGTTTGCCTTCACTCGTTTCTCGTATCCGGCATAGGAGTGAATGACGTACCAGTCGCCGGGCAGCATGATTAACGACTCTTCCAGGCTGACCGGATCCAACGCCGCCTCGGCGTCTTCGGCCACATCCTCGGCGACCTCTTCGCTTTCCTCGGCAGCGGCGTCCTCAGCGTCAGCCGCGGCATCAGTCAACGCCTCGGCTTCCTCGACCACCTGCTCTTCGGCTACCTCTTCGGTTTCATCCGTTGGAGCAGGTTCCTCGGCAACCCCTTCCGCGGCAACTTCCATGGCTGCGGTGGCTGCCACTTCCTCTTGAGTCCGCTCGGCGATCAACGCATCGGCGGTAGTCTCCGCGCTGGCTTCCTCAGCCAAGGGCGAATCCTCGGGCGCTTCCATCCGAGCCTCGCCCTCAGGCGTGGCGTCGGTCGGAATAGTGGGCTGTTCAGACACTTTGTCGCTCTATCCTTCAGTTGGTTGCACTATTCAGTGCCGAAAAGGGCCAGCACGCCTCTACCGAACACGTAGTCCAGCAAGGCAATGATGCCTGCCATTATCAGCACGAAGACGATCACTACACCGGTGTAAGTGATCAACTCCTTGCGGGTCGGCCAAATGACTTTCCGAAGTTCAGCGATGACCTCACGCATGAATAGGGATATCCGGGCGAAGAAGCCCAGTTTGTCCCTATCGGCGTTGGCCGTTCCAGTGCCGCTCAATTCTTACCCTCGCTTCGCTGACGCTTCAGTGCCATCGGACTGAGCAGGGCCGGAGGGACTTGAACCCCCAACCGCCGGTTTTGGAGACCGGTGCTCTACCAGTTGAGCTACGACCCTGTGCTGAGTCACACCCAACTCTCCCATCACCAACCACGTGCGCGTAACGGGCCGGAGGAAGGGCAAGACGATGACACACCGAGCCTGAGTGTAGATGGCATCTGGTGCCGGGTCCAATCCCCCTGCTCCGTCCGCGCCGCGAAGCAATCCTTTGCGTCTGTCAAAATATGGGAATGCACACACGGGTTTCTCGCAGGATCGGGTCAATCACGGAGTCAGCAACCCTTGCCGTCGACGCCAAAGCTAAGGCGCTGCGGGCCGCTGGGGCCCCCGTTATCGGCTTTGGAGCGGGCGAACCGGACTTCCCTACCCCTGACTTCATCGTCGCTGCCGCGGTTGCTGCGGCGACGGAACCAAAAAGTCACCGATACTCTCCTGCGGCTGGGCAACCTGCACTGCGGGAAGCGATCGCGGCTAAGACCCTTCGCGACTCCGGTTTCGAAGTAGAACCCCATCAGGTCCTGGTCACTAACGGTGGAAAGCAGGCCCTCTACAACGCCTTTGCCGCTTTGCTCGATCCAGGTGATGAGGTTCTCTTGCCTGCTCCCTACTGGACCACTTACCCCGAGTCGATCGTCCTCGCGGGCGGCACTCCAGTGATCGTACCTACCGATGAGACCACTGGTTACCGGACAAATGTGGCTCAGCTTGAGGAATATGTGAATGAGAGAACCAAGCTTCTTGTTTTCGTTTCACCCTCGAATCCCACGGGCGCTGTTTACTCGCCCGCCGAGGTCGAGGCAATCGGTCAGTGGGCTGCGGATCGTGGCTTATGGGTCGTGACTGATGAGATCTACGAACACCTGGTTTACGGCGATGCTGAATTCAGTTCCATGCCCGCGCTCGCACCTGACCTGCAAGATCGGTGCGTTGTGGTCAACGGAGTCGCCAAGACCTACGCCATGACCGGCTGGCGAGTCGGCTGGTTGATTGGACCCACAGACGTTGTCAAAGCAGCGACCAATCTCCAGTCCCATGCGACTTCCAACGTCTGCAACGTGGCCCAGGCTGCAGCATTGGCGGCTGTGACGGGGGATCTGACGGTCGTGGCAGAGATGCGAAATGCCTTCGATCGACGGAGGCAACTCATCGTGGGGATGCTTAACGAAATTCCGGGGGTAGATTGCCCGATGCCAGAAGGAGCCTTCTACGCCTATCCCTCGGTGAAGGGACTCTTGCATCGGGATATCAATGGACGATCCGCGAGTAGCACCACGGAACTCGCCGAGATCATCCTCGAGGAAGCAGAAGTAGCGGTAGTTCCCGGAGAGGCATTCGGCACACCTGGATATTTGCGTTTGTCCTACGCCTTAGGCGACGAAGACATTCAGACTGGCGTAGCTCGCATCGCCACGCTGATGTCGTGAGCCACTCTTCATAGCGAGCAGCTAACGAACACCGGCTCCGGTCGAAGTTCTACACCGAACCTGTCGGCCACACCGCTGCGGATTTGACGGGCCAGGTCCAGGATTTCTTCTGTGGTCGCACCTCCCCGATTGGTGATTGCCAGCGAGTGCTTGTTTGAGATACCAGCAGTTCCCAACCGATATCCAGGTTCGAACCCCGACTCTTGAATCAGCCACGCGGCTGAAGTCTTGTACCGTCCATCCCCCGCGGGAAAGATGGGAGCTTCCGCGGGAAGCTCATCCGCTTTTTCTCGATCGACTACCGGATTTATGAAGAATGAACCCACACTCCAAGTGTCATGGTCAGCAGGGTCAAGAACCATTCCCTTACCGCGCCGCAAATGCAATACCGCGGCTCGAACGTCGGTAAGGGCAGCGCGATCTTCCACTCCGACTCTGAGCATCCGGGCTAGTTCGCCGTATCGGATGGGCTTGGACTCTGATGAGTTCTCCCAACGAAACTCCACCTCTAGAACTACGAATCGATCAGGGTCCTGCTTAAAACGACTATCGCGATAGCCAAAGCCACACTCAGCGCCGTCGAGGACCTGTTCCTCCCGCCGCCGTCGGTCGTACACCCGAACTCGCTGGAGCGAATCCGACACCTCTTGACCGTAGGCGCCTACATTCTGGATGGGAGTCGCTCCAACATTGCCAGGGATACCCGAGAGCGCCTCTACCCCCGCTAGCTGTTCGCCAACAGCCCACTCAACGACTCGATCCCAATTCTCCCCAGCAGCCACCGACACGGTACCGGCGCCGCAGGAATCGGTTTTCTGGATTCCACTGGTTCGAACCAAAACCACTGTGCCTGGCCAACCCTGATCCGAGATGACAACGTTGCTGCCGCCACCGAGGATGAGCAGCGGTTCATCGGCTTCATCGGCCTCTGAAATAGCGGAGATTATTTCTTCGTCGGAATGTGCCGTGACTACCCGATCAGCCAAGCCGCCGACTCGCAACGTGGTGTACGCACTGAGATCCCGGTGAGTCCCGGGGTATGGATCAGAAGGCAACGTCACAGCCCCATGGTAGGGAACCGACTGAAGTAGCCGCACGAGGTGAACGGCCGATCAGAGTTGAACAACAGCGCGTGCTTGTTTCAGTACCGTGACTTCTGACTGATCAGGCTCCTCCAGCAGGGCGATTAGCTCTACCGCCACACGCTCCGCAGCCAGCTTTTCGGCGATTCGACCACCGACCATCAGTGCGGCGCCGGTATCGTCATCGGGCACTGGAACCGGGCGAGTAAACCGGCAGGACAACGAGATCACCGCACCGGGATCTCCCGTCCAGTCGGTGACAACCCGCGTGGTCTCAGCCAGAGTAAGCATCCCGTGAGCAATGACGTTGGGAAGACCAGCATCGACGGCAATTCGCTCATTCCAATGGATCGGATTGAAGTCGCCACTGGCACCGGCGTACATCACAAGATCAACTCGTCTCAGCGGGATTCGGATGCCGGGCAAATGCTCGCCCACTTCGACTTCAGCAAAGTCTACTAACGCGCTCATGCCGCAGTCCCCCGAGAAACAATGACCTCACTCGTTGTTACTACAAGTTCGTCCTGGATTGTCTGGACCCGACATTTAGTCGTGAGAAGCTCGTTGCTCCCTCGTGTCTCGATACTGGCGATCTGGGCCCGTACGACGAGTTCATCTCCGGCGGAGATCGGTCGTTCATAAAGAAAATGCTGTTCACCGTGAACGACACGACCGTAATCCAACCCTAGATCAGGATCAAAAATCGCCGTTGCCATAGCCCGCATCGTTAGTGTAAATGGATAAGTGGGGGGAGCAATCAGATCCATATAGCCCAAAACTCGGGCGGCATCAACGTTGTAGTAAGCGGGATTGTTATCCCCGATCGCGGTCGCAAATTCTCGAATCTGCTCTCTGCCAACCTGGTAGGGAGGCATCGGCGGATACTCCTTGCCGACAAAAGTTGTGTTGAGTGGCATCACATTCCACCCAACTGGCCCCCGGTGACCGGAATAGTGACACCGGAAACGAAGTCTGAGTCGGATGAGGCGAGAAAGGCGGTGACATTGGCTACGTCCTCGGGCTCACCTAGCCGACCCAGCGAAATGATGGCCCGCGCCATATCGCGCATTTGATCCGGGATCCCAAAATTGTCGCCCTCCTTCTTGGCGGCCGTGAGACGCGTTTCCACAAACCCTGGTGCGACAGCGTTGACGTTGATCCCAAACGGGCCCAACTCTCGGGCCAGAGTCTTGGTAACGGCAATCAGCGCACCTTTGGCCGCGGTGTAGTTGAACTGCCCGGGGTTGCCCATAAGGGCGGCGACACTCGAGGTAAAGACTACTTTGCGGTGGTATCGCGGACCACCATGTTCCGCGATCTCGCTTTTCGCCACGTCCCGCAAATAAGGCATGGCAGCCAGCGTGGCGTGATAGGCCGTGCGCAGGTTGGTGTCTACGACGAAATCAAATAACTCGTCATCCAAACCATGAAACATCTTGTCGCGGGTAGTCCCGGCATTGTTGATAACAATATCTAGTTGGCCGAATTCCTCGATGGCGTCGGCAACTAGGCGTTCCGCCTGCTCCATGTGGACGGTATTGGCACTGTGGGGTATCGCCCGGCCACCCTGCGCCACGATCAAACCGGCGGTTTCTGCCGCTGGCTCGAGGTCGATGTCGTTAACAACAACCGCAGCCCCATCGCTAGCCAATCGGATAGCGGTTGCTCGGCCGATACCGCGACCTGCGCCGGTGACTACTGCCACCCGATCATCCAGCCGACCCATGCCTGCCTCCTGTTGCTCGGATCGAACCTATCCGCCGAAAAGGCAGGTGGCTCGCCGACCGAGGGCGACGGCGCAGATCAACGAGTTTCGCGGTGCACCTTGCTGCTGTTGCAGCGCGGGCAGAACTTCTTCATTTCCAGACGATCCGGGTTATTACGCCGGTTTTTCTTGGTGATGTAGTTGCGTTCTTTGCAATCTACGCATGCCATAGTGATTTTCGGTCGTACGTCGCTCGACTTCGCCATTTGACTACCTTTCTGGTCGGTCGGTCACGGTAGCGGAGGCGGGACTTGAACCCACGACACAGCGATTATGAGCCGCTTGCTCTACCTGGCTGAGCTACTCCGCCTGAATAACCCCGGCTCCTCATCGGCGCCACGGTCACCCGTTGTGCTGTTGTGTACCGCTAGGCGGCACGCACCTGTTGCTGTCTCGCAACATGGAGCCCCGATAGGGAATCGAACCCTAGACCTTCTCCTTACCATGGAGACGCTCTACCGACTGAGCTATCGGGGCAGCGACAGCCAGGGTACTACGGGAAACACCCAACCCTGCAACTGCTGCTGACCCAGCCCAGGACCGGGTCGCGTTGTGGCGGGTAGTGGATTCGAACCACTGTAGGCAGAGCCGGCAGATTTACAGTCTGCTCCCTTTGGCCGCTCGGGCAACCCGCCGCTGGCGTTGACCGCTGATTACGGTAGCAGCACTAGGCCCTAGTCCCGAATCGGGCGTAGGCCTGGCCACTGCCACAATAGGGGTGAGGACGACCGTGACCGGCGTCGTTCGAAAGGAAGATATGGCTGGCAGCAGCAGTTTCGACATCGTGTCCCAGATAGATGAACACGAATTGGACAACGCGATCAACCAGGCGGCAAAAGAACTGGCGCAGCGCTGGGATTTTAAGAACACCGGAGCCAAGGTGGAGCACGGGGACGGCACCGTCGTTGAACTAAGGGCAAGTACCGAGGATCGCGTACTGGCGGCGCTGGATGTCTTCAAAGACAAGCTCATTAAGCGGGGAATCAGTCTCAAGGCATTGGATGCTGGCGAACCTCGCTTGTCGGGCAAGGAGTACCGCATCACTGCAGTTCTGCAGTCTGGACTGACCAGTGAGCAAGCTAAGAAACTCTCGAAACTAATCCGAGACGAGGGACCTAAGGGCGTCAAGCCACAAATTCAGGGAGAAGAGGTTCGGGTTTCCGGTAAGAAGCGTGACGATCTGCAGGAGGTCATTGCATTGGTGAAAAATCAGGATCTTGACTTTCCGGTGCAGTTCACCAACTACCGCTGAGACCCCTCTGACACCAGTGATTCGGTCAAACTCGTTTGTCTCGAGAGACATAGTGGAAAATCGGCTGACTTTCACCGCATTCCGGTGATGTCCATGCTGGAGCATACGGCGCGATAGGGCACAATTAGAAATGGTTCGGAACAGACCAGACTCAGATGAGGAACTAGCGTGTCAGATGAGGAACTAGCGTGAAGGAAACTCAACGCAGAAGCGATGTCGTCATCCGATTCGCCGGCGACTCCGGTGACGGTATGCAGCTAACGGGCGATCGATTTACCTCCGCCACCGCGTCCTTCGGCAACGATCTTTCCACGCTCCCCGACTTCCCAGCCGAGATTCGCGCGCCAGCTGGGACTCTACCTGGCGTTTCCGCATTCCAAATCCATTTTGCGGATCACGACATCATGACCCCCGGCGATGCGCCCGATGTGTTGGTGGCCATGAATCCCGCTGCTTTGAAAGCCAACATCGATGACCTCTCCGCTAATGGAACTGTGATCGTCAATACCGACGAATTCACCAAGCGGGCAGTGCAAAAAGTCGGTTACGAGGCGAATCCGCTGGAGGATGGTTCGCTCGAGAAATTTTCGGTACACGAGATTCCGCTAACTTCCTTGACCGTGGGAGCGCTGGAAAGCTTCGACGTCACCAAAAAGGAAGCAGAACGTGCCAAGAACATGTTCGCTCTTGGCCTCTTGTCCTGGCTGTACAGTCGCCCCGTCGACCAAACTCGCGACTTCCTGACCGAGAAATTCGGTCGCAAACCCGAAATTCTGGCGGCCAACCTCGCAGCCCTGGAAGCCGGATGGTCTTTCGGAGAAACGACCGAAGCGTTTGAGGTGCAGTACGAGGTCGGCAAAGCTGCTTTACCTGCAGGCGTCTACCGCAACATCACCGGAAATCTAGCCCTGTCCTACGGATTGGTCGCCGCTGCACAACGGACAGGCCTTGGCATGTTTTTGGGTACCTATCCGATTACGCCAGCGTCTGACATCCTGCACGAGCTCAGCCGCCATAAGCGCTTCGGCATCACCACATTCCAGGCCGAAGACGAGATCGCCGGCATCGGGGCGGCTTTGGGAGCGGCCTACGGCGGGTCAATCGGGGTCACAACAACCAGTGGCCCAGGACTGGCTTTGAAGTCGGAAACTCTGGGGTTAGCTACGGCATTAGAACTACCGCTTCTAGTGATTGATGTACAGCGAGGTGGACCATCTACCGGATTGCCCACCAAAACGGAACAGTCAGATCTGCTGCAGGCGATGTTCGGCCGTAACGGAGAAGCGCCAGTGCCCATCGTGGCGCCACAATCACCGGGGGATTGCTTCTACGCCGCAATCGAAGCCATCCGGATCGCAACCCAGTATCGAACCCCGGTCTTGCTGCTATCCGATGGATACTTGGCCAACGGCGCCGAACCATGGCGCATTCCCGATGTGGAGTCCTTGCCGGACCTGACGGTTTCCTTCACCACCGAACCCAACGACACTGACGCCAAGGGCGAACCGGTATTTCATCCGTTCCTTCGCGATCCCGAGACCTTAGCTCGCCCCTGGGCGATCCCAGGGACACCTGGACTTGAGCATCGTATTGGTGGGATCGAGAAGGCTGACGTTACCGGCGCCATCTCTTACGATCCGGACAATCACGATTACATGGTTCGTACCCGGCAGGCGAAAGTTGACGGAATCGCTCACACTATTGAGCCGCTGTCCGTTGACGACCCCAGCGGTGAGGCAGATGTTCTCGTCCTCGGTTGGGGCTCTACTTACGGACCCATTGCCGCAGCTTGCCGCAAGATTCGGGATTCGGGTCTGCAGGTGGCTCAGGCACACTTGCGACACCTCAATCCCTTCCCGGCAAACACTGGTGAGGTGCTGCGGCAGTACCGACGAGTCATCATCCCCGAAATGAATCTCGGTCAACTCGCGCTACTAATCAGAGGAAAGTACTTGATCGACGCTCGCGCCTTTAATCAGGTTCGAGGGCTTCCCTTCCGATCAGAGGAACTGGTCGAAGTGATCCGTTCCGAAATGCTCGGAGAATCCACTACCCGTTTCGAGTCGCTAACCGAGGAGAGTCTGGCATGACCGCTTCCGAGATTCCGGCACTTGACCTCGTGCCCAAGACAGACGAAGTACAGAAAGCGAAGGACTTCAAAAGCGATCAGGAAGTTCGCTGGTGTCCGGGCTGTGGCGACTACGCGATCCTGGCAGCCGTTCAGAGTTTTTTGCCGAGCCTGGGACTTCGTCGCGAAAACATAGTGTTCGTTTCGGGTATTGGGTGTTCCAGCAGGTTCCCCTACTACATGGACACCTACGGGTTGCACTCTATCCACGGCAGAGCCCCCGCGATCGCCACCGGCCTATCGGTCTCTCGGCCTGATCTTTCGGTGTGGGTAGTTACCGGTGACGGCGATGCGCTCTCCATCGGCGGCAATCATCTGATGCATGCACTTCGCCGCAACGTAAATCTCAAAATTCTCCTGTTCAATAATAGAATTTACGGGCTCACTAAAGGCCAGTACTCGCCCACATCCGAGCCGGGAAAAATCACCAAGTCAACTCCGCAAGGCTCGGTGGATCATCCATTCAACCCAGTTTCGTTGGCACTTGGGGCAGAAGCCTCGTTCGTTGCCCGAACTATCGACTCAGACCGTAGGCACCTCACTGAAGTGCTTGGAGCCGCTGCCGCTCACGAGGGAACCGCGCTGGTGGAGATCTATCAGAACTGCAATATCTTCAACGACGGCGCCTTCGAACCACTGAAAGATGCTGGTACTAAGGACAGCCATCTGATTCGGCTCCAACATGGTCAACCCATTCGATTCGGTTCCGAAGACGAACGTGCCGTCATTCGCGACAACGACGGTCAGATCCGCACAGTTGACGCCGAAACTGATGGCAATGTTTTAGTACACGATGCGCATGCCGAAGATCCAGGCGTAGCTTTCGCACTGTCACGACTGGCAGACACTGTCTCGTTGGATCGCACAGCGATCGGGATCTTCCGAGACGTGCAACGTCCTTCGTACGATCGTTTGGCACGCGAGCAACTCGAGCAGGCGGGTGACCCGGCCGGTTCCACCGACTTGTCTGACTTGATCGCTGGACCGGATACCTGGACCGTCGCCTAAGTCAGCGTCATCGCTGCCGCGGCCACCGGGAACGTTTCCTTCGGGAACCACTCCGTCGCTCTTTTTGCCGCCGCAATTTTATCCGCAACCGGTCGGTTTTCTGCCGGTGCTCATCCTCAGAGACCAACGCTTGGTCAAGTAACGCCGAAATCACGCTCATGGCGAGATCCATAGGAATCGCATCGGCAGCTACGGACTCGGCAGGTCCCACATCAGCAACCTTGCCGTCACTAAGCTTAAGAGTCTCCGGATCCCCCACCACTCGACTGCCTGAACTCCGCAAGAGCTCTACTATCTCGGTCTGCCGTCGCGCGACTTCATCTTGCATCGATTGCGGCAGCACCAACTTCGGTTCACCCGGGGGCACCTTCCGTTCCTCGACGAGAGGGGCATAGATCCCGCGTCGGATCCACCGAACCTGCTGCTTCACGGTCATGCCGGAGTCGACCACTTTTCGATTCAAGGCGAGGGCCAAAGCCGACTCCGTCGCTGACATGGAGCGGTTAACCCGATCAGGAGAGCTCAACGTGCCACGGGCAATACCCACCGCATCCTCAAAACCGTGCAATAGCACCTCAGGATTTCGAGACTCCGCGATCAGGATCAGGACTTTGTCTTCACCTACGACCTCTTGCCATTGCCGTATCAGCCCTAAATGATCCACCGAGCGCCACGACACATGATCCGATCTACGAAGGAAGAGGTCCTCGGCCCAGGGGGCCAGATCGGCAGCAGTCCCCGACTTGACATGTTGCTGCCAGAGGCTGGGAATGATGTTGGTCAATGGCCTCAGCGTAATAAGGATGCGGACACGGCCACCCAGCTCGGCCACGATCTCCGGAGCTAACTCCTGATCAACCCGATCCAGATACTCACTACTGATAATCGCCCGATGATCCTGTTCCTGGATCTCCCTCACAATCTCCAACCATCGCTCGGGTGAGCCGTTCACCCGCTCCCGCGTTGCGCGATAGTGGCTCATGCCCTTGCCGGGGTAGAGCACTGACTGCTCGGCAAGCCCTGGTCGCGCCGCGGCCAGACTATGTTGCAGTCCGGTAGTACCGGTCTTGTGCGGACCGACATGCATCAACACACCACCGTCGTTCCACCAGGCGTTGGAGTCTGCAGCTACCTCAGGCACGGCCCCATCCTAGACAGTTGCGATCCTCATCCGATCAAGTCGACAGTCAAGGTGCTACGTCACTCTGATGGTTGGAGGGCTTAGAGTCAAAATATGAATCAAGCCTTTGAGACGCCCGAGCGCGTGGCGCTTGCAGAAACGGTAAGAAAGTTCACTGCTGAGCAGATCGCGCCGTATCTATCGGAGTGGGAGTCGGCGGGTGATATTCCATTAGAACTGCACAAAAGTGCTGCCGCCTTAGGCATCCTCGGCATTGGTTTCCCCGAAGCAGTGGGGGGTTCCGGCGGGGACACCGTAGACAGTCTCATCGTCGTCGAATCGATCCTGGCTGGTGGCGGTTCCGGTGGAATCGTGGCGGGCCTATTGACTCATGGCATCGCTACCCCACACGTCGTGGACGAGCTGGAGCGGCGACGGGCCGCAGGAGATCATGCAGGAGCAGACCTGCTCGAGAACGAATTTGTTGCTCCAGTCCTTGCCGGGGAAAAGATTTGCGCTCTGGGAGTGACTGAACCGGATGGCGGCTCAGATGTTGCGCGGCTACGAACCAGCGCGGTGCTTGATGGCGATGACTACGTGGTCAGCGGTGCCAAGACGTACATCACCTCCGCCGCTCGCGCTGACTACATCGTGGTAGCCGCCCGCACTGGGGGTCCCGGTGCTGAAGGTATTTCTCTGATCGTGGTTCCCACCGATACCCCTGGCTTCGGGATAGTTCGCAAGCTAGACAAAATGGGCTGGCGATGTAGCGATACTGCCGAGATTGTCTTGGACAATGTACGAGTACCGTCGTCTTACGTCTTAGGCGCCGAGCAAGGATTTGCTTCGTTAGCTCGCCATTTCGTAGCTGAACGCCTCACTCTGGCCGCGACGGGATACGCCACTGGTCAGCGGTGCCTGGACCTGACTCAGGAATGGACTCAGCAGCGGGAAACGTTCGGCCGCCCCCTAGCTTCTCGCCAAGTAGTTCGGCATACCTTGGCGGAAATGCATCGTCAGGTCGACGTCGCGCGGGTGTACACCCGAACAGTCGCAGCAACAACCGATCATGAGAACAGCACGCTGGCAGCAGTCATGGCCAAGCAAACCGGAGTAGCAGCGGGCGAATATTCCGCCGATCGCGCGGTACAACTTTTCGGTGGAGCCGGCTATATGACGGGAACCGAAGTGGAAATGCACTTTCGTGACGTTCGGGTTTTGGGGATCGGCGGCGGAGCAACCGAAGTCATGACTGATTTGGCTACGCGCCTGTTGGGGTTGTGATCGGATCTGTCCGCGGGCTACCCGCCGCTCACTCGTTGATGGGCTAACCCGTTCGCGCCACTACGTAATCGCACATCTGGCGCAAGGCATCGGTCGCGGGGATCTGCGGCAGCGCGTCGAGGCATTGAGCAGCTTCACTGGCCCACCGTTGTGATTCCAGTCGAGCCAACTCAAGTGCCGGATGATCTCGCAGTAAGGAGAGCGCTTCCGCATGCTCCACATCGTCTGTCAGCGGTCGGGTCAGCAGGTCGCGTAGCCGGTCCGAGGGATTATCGCTCAGGGCTAGTAGCGCCGTCAGAGTCGGTACGCCTTCGCGTAGGTCGGTGCCCGGTGTCTTACCCGATGAGTCCGGCTCGCTGGCGATGTCGACCAGATCGTCCGCCAATTGAAAAGCGACTCCAATCCTTTCGCCGAACCGAGTTAACGCATCCACGATTGGTTCGTCCGCGTTAGCGAGCATCGCCCCGAAGCGTGCGGAAGTAGCGATAAGGCTGCCGGTTTTGTCCGCCAAGACTGACAGATGATGCTCCACAGCGGCATCGCCATTAGCGACCCCCACTGTTTCACGAATCTGACCGACACATAGCCGCTCGAAGGTTCGAGCCTGAAGACGTACTGCTTCGGGACCAAGATCGGCCAAAATCTCTGAAGCGCGAGCGAAGAGGAAATCACCGGTCAGAATAGCGATCGAGTTACCCCAGCGTTGATTAGCCGACTCAGCTCCTCGACGCCGAGTCGCTTCATCCATCACATCGTCGTGATAGAGCGTTGCCAGGTGAGTGAGTTCTACGACGACCGCGGACGGGACTACGCCTGACCGGGCACTGTCGCCATATTCGGCGGCCAGGAGCACTAAGAGCGGCCGGAAACGCTTCCCACCCGCACGCACCAGATGCTGGGATGTCTCAGTGACGAACTCGTCGCTACTCTTCACCGCCTCGTCGAGTTGTGATTCAACCGCCGCTAGACCTTCGAGCAGGCGTGACTCAAGATCCACATCCGCGACGGTGAATCCCACAGTCGCTCTCGTAGCGTATCGAGCCATAGTGAAAGCGTAATACCATTACGACCGACTTGCCGAGGCGAGTTCGGCCTCCGGTCATCTGATGAAGATATCTGCCTGTGCGGCCCACTCCAGAACCGGCTGGGGGAAAATCCCCAATACGAGCGTTGCGGCGGCCCCAAAAGCGATTGCGGTTCGGGTGAACCAGGAAGGAACCGCCACGGCAGGGCCATCTCCTACTGGATCCGAGAAGAACATAACCACGACGACTCGAATATAGAAAAACGCTGCAATGGCACTAGCGAGGACGGCTAATAGCACTAACCAGCCCTCTCCCGCGGCCGCTGCCGCTGCAAACACGGAGAACTTACCGATGAAGCCGGCAGTCAGTGGGATGCCGGCGAAGGACAATAAGAACAACGCAAAAGCACCCGCCAGCCATGGGTGAGTTCGACCCAGACCGCGCCAGTTCTCCATCGCTGTGTTCTCGCCGGTATCGTCGCGAACCAGCATGACCACACCGAAGGCACCAACAGTTGCTAGTCCGTAGGTCACCAAATAGAACATGGTTGCGGCGAGGCCTTCCGGGGTGACCGCGATAACACCGAGCAGCAGGAATCCGGCGTGAGCAATCGAGGAGTAGGCAAGCATCCGTTTGATATCACTTTGTACCAACGCGACGATGGAGCCTACGAAGAAAGTCAGCGCTGCGATAACCCAGAATGCGGGCCGCCAATCCCATTCTGATCCGGCAAATGCCACGTACATGAGACGCAGCAGGGCACCGAAGGCGGCCACTTTCACTCCTGCGGCCATGAACCCGGTTACCGGCGTCGGTGCTCCCTGATAGACGTCTGGCGCCCAGGAGTGGAATGGTACGGCGGCCACCTTGAACAACATCCCGACCGCGATCATGGCGATGCCGCCAAGCAAGAGACCACTCATCTGCGGCTGAGCCGTGACTGCGTCAGCAATGCCGCCCAGGTTGACGGTACCCGCGAAACCGTAGACTAAAGCGGCACCGTAAAGGAAGAACGCTGACGAGAAAGCACCCAGTAAGAAGTACTTCAGCGCTGATTCTTGGCTCAGCAGCCGTCGTCGACGTGCCATTCCTGCGAGCAGGTATAGCGGCAAACTCATAATTTCTAAGGCGACGAACATGGTCAGCAAGTCATTACTGGCCGGGAACAGCATCATGCCGCCAACAGCAAAGAGGAAGAGCGGCCACACCTCCGTCTGGAGGTAGCCTCGGGCGGTGAACTGCCGTTCATCTTCTGATCCGGGCATTGCGGAGGCTCGAGCGGCGAAGGCATCCCCGCTGGGATCGACATGACGTTCCGCCATAGTCAATGCGGCCAGTAAGGCCACCAGCAGAATTCCGCCTTGTAAGAAAAGGGCAGGCCCATCTATAACAGCGGCGCTTGCCATCACTGGCCCACCAGAGCCTGCTGCCAGCACGACGAGAACAAAAGCGCCGATGAGGGAGCCAAACGTCAAGACCAGCTGAATCGTACGGCGGGAACTGCGGGGGGCAAAGGCTTCCACCATTACCCCTACCACGGCAGCACCCAAGACCAATGCCATCGGACCCAGCAATAGCCAATCCAACTCGGGCAACTCGATCGGGGGAGGCTCTACGAGGGGAAGGATGATCATGGCTGGCTCCCCTCAGCGACCGGAGTCAGCTCCGTTTCCGGGTCTGAAGAACCGGTCCACTCCATCGTGTTGGCTACGGCTGGCTCAAGTACATCGAGCACGGGGGCGGGGTAGAAACCAAGGAATACGACTATCCCGATGATGGGAGCGAGCACCCAGCGTTCTCGTAGGTTTAGGTCCGGCATTCCGCGCACTTGGTCAGTCTCCGGTCCGGTCATCGTCCGCTGGTAAAGCAATAGCACGTACAAGGCCGCAAAGACGATACCTAGAGTCGCGCCAGCGCCCAACCAAGGATTGACGGTGAAGGCCCCTAGTAAGACCAGGAATTCGGACACAAATGTACTCATCCCTGGAAGTGCGAGTGCGGTTAGACCAGCGATGAGGAACATACCGGCCAAGACAGGCGCCGGTTTAACGACACCTCCGTAGTCCGCCACATTGGCAGACTTCCGCCGCATGATCATGTACCCCGCGACCATGAAGAGCAAGGCAGTGCTGAGACCGTGACCCAACATGTAGAGCCCGGCGCCGACCTGTCCCTGTGAGGTGAAGACAAAGATGCCGAGAGTGATGAAGCCAAAGTGCGACAGAGAGATGTAGCCAAAGAGCCGCTTCATATCCGTTTGCCCGATCGCCGCCAGTGCACCGTAGAAGATCCCGATTACCGAAATTGCGATAATGACGGGTGCGAAAGTTTGCGAGGCTTCTGGGAACAACGGGAGGCAGAGACGCATCATCCCGTAGGTACCGATTTTATCCAAGACTCCGATAAGCAGCACCGCAGTGCCAGGGGTCGCAGAACCGGAGGCATCCGGCAGCCAGGTATGCACCGGCCACAACGGTGCCTTGATCGCAAAGGCGATGAAGAATCCCCAGAACATCAGGTTCTCCAGGCCCGCATCCATGGGGAGACCGATGAGGTCGGGCAAGAAGAGCGTGGGAGAACCCAGGACATCAGCGGCAGTGAACCACAACATCACTAGTGCGGCTAGCATCACCAAACCGCCGACCAAGCTGTAGATGAGGAACTTCACTGCGGCATAGGTTCGCCGCCCGGTTCCGTAACGTCCGATCATGAAGTAGACCGGAATCAGAATCGCCTCGAAGAGGAAGTAAAACAGGAAGACATCCAGCGAGACGAAAACGCCAATCATCATGGCTTCGAGAAGCAGGATCAGGGCGAAGTACCCGCGGACCTGGCCGGGTCGCTGTCCATCCGAACTGGGTAATTCGGCGGTGTCTTCAACGTCGTTCCAGCCAGCGATGACTACCAGGGGTACCAGGAGAGTCGCCAAGAAGAGTAAGACGAGGGCCAGCCCATCAACACCCACGGAGTACGTCAAACCAAGTGTGGGGATCCACTGGTGGCTTTCCACCAATTGGAAAGGCTCAGTGGAAGATCGATCGAACTGAGAGATCGCGTAGACCGCGACGCCAAAGGTGATCAAGGCGAAAAGCAGTGCTAGTTGCTTTGCACGCTTAAGGCTGGGGCCAGCGCCGACCGCTACGACGATCGAGCCGATCAAGGGCACCAACCCAAGGATTGTCAGGGTACCCATCACAACCACCTGGCCACTACGAAGACAACTCCGATGAGTACAGCGCCACCGACCATAAGCAATGCGTACGATCGCGCGAATCCAGTTTGCAGTCGTTTCACTTGCTCACCAGCACCGCTGACCTTGCTTGCGATACCTCGCACTGCCCCATCGACCACTTGATTATCGAACCAGACCAGCCAGCGGGTGAGATATTGACCGGGCCGCATGAAGACTGCTTCATTGAAAGCATCATCGTAGAGCGAGTTGCGCGCCGCGGTCGTAAAGACGGAGACCTGTTGCGGAGGCTGCTGTGGAACTGGCCGAGATGCGTACTGTCGCCAGGCCAAGGTAATACCGGTAAGAACAACCACTAGTGTCACGATTTCTAAGACAGTGTCGTTAATGGGAAGTACGAAGGGTTGATAGCCGGTGATCGGGTCCAGCCACCCCACGATGTCACCGACGTAGACGAAGAACAGCCCACCGAACAAAGCACCCACCGATAACAACAGCATGGGAACCGTCATGACCGACGGGGACTCATGGGGATCCGCCTCTTCTTTCCAGCGCTTATCGCCAAAGAAGGTCATAGACAACATTCGAGTCATATAGAAGGCGGTCAGACCAGCGGCTGCAATGGCGGCAACACCCGCAAACCAGTTGGTCCCGAGAGCAGCCTTGATAATGTCGTCCTTTGAGAAGAACGAGTCAAACGGCGGCAACCCACTGATCCCCAGGAAACCGCAAATAAACGCAATAGTTGTCACCAACATGACTTTTCGAAGCGCGCCATAGAAGCGCATATTTTTCTCGTCCTTCATCCCGTGCATGACGGAACCAGCGCTCAGGAACAAATCGGCCTTGAACATGCCGTGCATCAGCAGGTGGAAGATGGCGAAGACGTAACCTGCCGGACCCAGACCAGCGGCCACGAACATGTAGCCGATCTGACTCATAGTGGATCCTGCCAAGGATTTCTTGATCTCGTCCTTCGCGCAGGCGATTACCGCACCGGCAACCATGGTGATAATGCCGACTGCCAGCACTGCCGTAACCGCGATACTGGCCAAGTCAAAGATCGCATTGCTGCGCACGATGAGATAGACACCAGCGGTCACCATGGTGGCGGCGTGGATCAACGCCGACACTGGCGTGGGCCCTTCCATTGCGTCCAACAACCAGGCCTGAAGCGGGAACTGAGCACTCTTGCCAACCGCAGCTAACAATAGAGCCAAGCCAATGAGATTCAGCGCAGTGTCGCCGGCCTCTGGAGCCGCAGCGAACACCTGCTCGAATGTCACAGTACCGAAGGTGACGAACATCAACATCACCGCGACGCTCAACCCAACATCGCCTACGCGGTTCATCACAAAGGCTTTCTTGGCAGCTACCGCAGCACTCGATTTGTATTGCCAGAAACCGATCAGCAGATAAGACGCTAAGCCAACGCCTTCCCAACCGACGTATAGCAACAGATAGTTGTTGGCCAGGACGAGCAGCAGCATGGCCGCGACGAACAGATTGAGGTAGGCAAAAAACTTCCGACGATCGGGGTCCTCGGCCATGTAGCCGATCGAGTAGATGTGAATAAGCGAACCGACTCCGCTGATGAGCATCACAAAGACCATGGACAGTTGGTCCAGACGCAATGCGAATGGCACATCAAACATGCCCGCGAAGGTCCAGTCCCACATCTCTAGCGTGACCAGGCGGTCCTCTACCGGCGCTCCCATCATCTGTGCGAGGAGAAGGCAAGCTAATACAAAGGATCCAATCGGCAGCAGGCATGCCAGCAAGTGACCCCATGCGTTGGTCCGTTTGCCGCCCACCAAAAGCACCAGCGCACCGAACGCCGGAAGAGCTACCAGCAACCACATATAGGGGAAGTAGCCGCCAGCGGCCTCTGCGGGAAGGGTCCCGGTCAGGGCCTCGACCGGCTCCTCGGGGAGTTCAGACAGGGGCAATTGCAGTGAGGTCAAGTTCATCGATCAGTTCCTCAGCAGGTGGGGCTCATCGATGGATACAGATCGGCGGGTGCGGAAAATCGTCATGATGATGGCTAGACCGACCACAACCTCGGCTGCAGCAACGATCATGACGAAGAAGGCGATCGCCTGGCCCTCCAGGTTGCCGTGCATCCGTGCAAAAGTCACAAAAGCCAGATTGGCAGCATTGAGCATCAATTCCACGGACATGAACACAACAATGGCGTTTCGTCGCAGCAGAACACCCAATGCACCGATGCAGAACAGAATCGACGACAGGATGATGTAGTTGCCCGGATCCATTACTGCTCACCCCGTTCGTCGTCCGCTTCCTCAATCTCGGGGTCCTCATGGCCGCTGATTGGATTCAGGATTTCCGGCCGCTCGGTTTCTTCACCGGAAGCAATACTGCGTACTTCATCGACATCTGCAGCGATCTCTTGCGGCTGATCCGGAATCCTGGAGTGGATTTCGCCACGCAGGGGGCCGGGAATAGATAAATCTGACGGGCTGCCGTCCGGCAACAGCGCCGGAGTGCCGACAGCGTTGCTGGTTGCCAAAACACCTGGGGTGGGAAGCGGCCCCGGATGCTCACCGGTTTCCTTGTAGCGCTCCATACGAATAACTGATTGCTCGGGCTGACCCAGCTTGGGCTCCCAACGCTCCCGATGCGCCAGGACGACTGCGCCAAGGCCTGCGGTGATGATGAGAGCGGCAACAACCTCTAACGCGAGCAGGTAGGTCGTGAACATCTGCTGAGCTAAGCCTTCGACGTTCCCGCCGTACAGGGAGTTAGCCTCGACAAGCCCTACCGAAACCATGCCGTCTAGGGCAGTACCTACCGCAGCGATCACCAGAATCCCAAAACCTAGTATCAGCAGTACTGCCGCGATTCGTTGCCCTTTCAAGGTTTCAATGAACGAGTCGGAGGTATCGACGCCTACCAGCATGAGCACGAAAAGGAAGAGCATCATCACGGCACCGGTGTAAACGATGACCTGCACCAGTCCTAGGAAGGGCGCTTCGTTGATGAGAAACAGCACCGCCAGGTTGATCATGGTGACCGCGACCGACAGCGCGCTATGCACGGTCTTGCGAGAAAAAATTAGACCCAAGGCCCCCAGTACCGCGAGCGTGCCGCAGATCCAGAAAGTGATCTCCTCCCCCGTCCCACCGGTTTCGCCGGTTTCGGCGGCCAGGAGCAGTAGCGATCTCACCGCACGGCCTCAGATTCCTCATCCGTCCTGGCCGCGACCTCGGCGCGCTGCTCTGGAGTGGCTTCGGTGATCTTGCCCTCGTAGTAGTCCTTTTCTGTTGTGCCTGGCACCATTTCGTGTGGCGCCGACACCATGTTCTGAGTCAACGGCCCCAGCAGATCTTCCTTCTCGTAGATCAATTTCTCGCGTGAGTTGTCGGCTAACTCGTAGTCATGCGTCATCGTCAAGGCCCGAGTTGGGCAGGCCTCAATGCACAGACCACAGAAAATGCACCGCAGATAGTTGATCTGGTAGACGCGACCGTAACGCTCTCCGGGAGAGAAGCGCTGGTCGGTGCTGTTATCTGCGCCTTGGACCAAGATGGCGTCTGCTGGGCAGGCCCATGCGCATAGCTCACAACCAATGCATTTCTCGAGTCCATCGGGGTGGCGATTCAATTGGTGACGACCATGGAACCGCGGCTCGGGAGGATACTTATCCTTCTCCTCCGGGTATTGCTCGGTGTTCACCTTCTTGAACATCGTCGAGAAAGTTACCCAGAAACCACTAAGGGCGGGGGGTAGTTCAGCCATCAGACACCTCCGCGTCTTTACTGTCGTCCCCGGCCTCGACAGGCTTGTCGCTACTGCCACCAGCGGTAGCAGGAACCGGCTTCCGCACCCGGGGAGTGTACTCGAACGTTTGGCCTGGCATGGGCGGTACTGGGAATGCGCCATCATCTAGATCACTGATCGACTCCGGCAGCGGCTCTTTTTCGTCGATAACGCGGCTACCGCGCACCCAAATAGAAGCGATCAGCACCAACATGGCAACGACAAGGACCGAGCCACCCACCACGATGCCATCGAGATCGAGTTCGTATTCGTCGCGAACGACTCGCACAATGGAAACGAGCACGATCCACACCAGGGATACCGGGATCAAGACTTTCCAGCCAAACGCCATGAACTGGTCATATCGGAAACGTGGCAACGTTCCGCGCAACCAGATGTAGAGGAAGATGAAGCACATCACCTTGCCCAGCCACCACAACATTGGCCACCAACCTTCGTTGGCGCCTGGGATCAGGGAAATGGGCCACGGTGCTAACCAGCCGCCCAAGAACAAAGTGGTGGCTACCGCAGAGACGGTGACCATATTGATGTATTCGGCGAGGAAGAACATCGCAAACTTCAGCGAGGAGTATTCGGTGTGGAAACCACCCACAAGTTCTGATTCCGCCTCGGGGAGGTCGAAGGGCGCTCGGTTTGTTTCGCCCACCATCGAGGTGACGTAGATGACAAACGATGGCGCCAGAAGAACGGCGTACCAGAGGTTCTGCTGAGCGCTGGTGATCTGCGAGGTGGACATGCTGCCCGCGTAGAGGAATACCGCTACGAACGACAGGCTCATCGAGATTTCATAGGAGATCATCTGAGCGCTGGAACGGAGACCGCCAAGGAGTGGATATGTAGATCCAGATGACCAACCAGCTAACACGATGCCGTAAATACCAATGGAGGCAACGGCAAGTACGTACAACACCGACTGAGGAAAGTCAGTCAGTTGCAATGGTGTGACGACCCCAAACATGGAGACTTCCGGCCCGAACGGGATGACCGCGAACGCGGCGAACGCTGTAGTTGCCGAGAGCGCGGGCGCAATCCAATACACGGCTTTGTGCACCGTCGTCGGGATGATTTCTTCTTTAAGCGCCAACTTGACGCCATCCATCAACGACTGCAGCAGCCCGAATGGTCCAGTTCGGTTGGGGCCGATTCGCATCTGCATGCGCGCCACGACGCGGCGTTCCGCCCAAATAGTAAAGAGCACCAACACCACGAGGATGACGAAGACTCCGAGGGTTTTGATGCAGACAAGCCAGAATGGATCGTTACCGAACGCGGAAAGTTCGGGCATCAAACATCACCTCTCTCAAGCCGCACCGTATCGCCCGGCAGGGCCCCGAGGCTCACTAATACCTGCGAGTCGGGTGAATTGAGCGGCAACCAAACGACATTCTCGGCCATTTCGGTCAGCTCAACTGGCAGCGTGATGGCTCCGGTGTCGGTGCTCACGCGAACTCGACTTCCTGCCTCGACCCCGTTTGCCGCGGCCGTTGCTGCACTGATCCGAACAACTGCCGGCTTGCGCGTACCTGCCAGGTGCGGTTCGCCTTCTTGCATCGTTCCCAGATCCAACAGGTAGCGCCAGGACGCCAGAACTGCTTCTCCCGATCCAGGCTGTTGCGCTGAGCCCGCGGGGACGTCCGCTGGGGAGACCCGACTGCCTTGCCACGCGCCCAGGTTGCCTAGTTCGGTGCGAAGGTCGTCGACCTCGCGCGGCGGCGTTGCCAGATCCATGTAGTCACTTAGCAAAGCCAAAACGACCGCGTCAGTGAAACTCGTGGGTTGCGGCATGACGGTGCCGAAGGGCCGACGTCGACCTTCCCAGGTCACAAAGGCGCCTGACTTTTCGGTCACGACGGCTACCGGCAAGACGACATCAGCTCGAGCGGTGACCTCGCTAGGCCGAGTTTCCAAAGAGACCAGGAACGGCACGCTATCTAATGCGGTGAGGAACTGATCGGCGTTAGGAATATCGTCGGGCTCTACCCCAGCAACAAGAAGTGCGGCCAACTCTGGCGAGAACTCTTCTTCCTCGCCAGCCTCGGACGCGGCTTTTGCATCGGCATGGATCTGCGCCACGGTCGCAGCCAGACTGCGGCCAGCGGTAGCGGGCAGTTCGTCCGGATCGATTCCCCAGAGGCTGGCGATTTCCTGCCGAGCAGTCTCATCTGTCAGCGGGCGACCACCGGGCAGCAGCCCCGGAAGGCAGCCGGCGTCGATAGCGCCTCGCTCGCCGGCACGTCGGGGCACCCAAGCCCATTCAGCTCCGGTGCGCTGGACAAGCCGAGACATCGCAGCGAAAGCACCCGGCTCGGTAGCCGCTCGTTCTCCGAGGAGGATGACGGCACCCGGCTGGGACAAAGCAGCTGCGGTCTCATCATCGAGTTGGTCGAGCTGGGTAGCCAGATCACCAGGGACGCATTCGACCAAACTGCCCGCCATCTTCTCCAGCCCCTGCGAGGCAAATGGGCCAAGCGAGAAGACTTTGGTGCCCGCTCGGGCAGCCTTGCGGAGGCGTAGATAGATGATGGGGGATTCTTCTTCGGGTTCCAACGCGGCGAGTAGGACCGCGGGAGCGGACTCCAACTCTCGATACACCGGACCGCAACTTCCGGCTACCTCACCAGAAAGAAAGTCCGTCTCCTCATCGCTTGCAGCTCGCGCTCGCAGATCGATGTCGTCGGTTCCCAAGCCAACCCTGGCGAACCGCGCGTAGGCGTAGGCATCCTCCATCGTGAGCCGGCCACCGGTTAATACCGACGTACGGCCCCGGGCGGCCGCGAGGCCATCGGCGGCAATGCGTAGGGCTTCCGGCCAGGAAGCGCGCCGCAGTTGACCGTTCTCTCGCACCAGCGGTGTTGCTAGACGTTCCAGCTGCAGATAAGGGAATGCGAATCGCCCTTTGTCGCAGTTCCACTCTTCATTGACTTCCGGATCGTCACCAGACTGACGACGCATTACATTCTCATGGCGGTAGTCGGTACGCATGGAGCACCCGGATGCGCAGTGCTCGCAAGTTGTGGGGACGCTGACCAAATCGAACGGCCGAGACCTGAAGCGATATTCCTCGCTAGTTAGGGCACCTACCGGACAAATTTGAATGGTATTTCCAGAGAAGTAGGAGTCGAACGGCTCTTCGCCAGTCCCCACTTGCTGTTGGGCGCCACGTTCGAGCAGCGCGATAAACGGATCACCCGCGATCTGTTCCGCGAACCGGGTACAACGGGCGCAGGAGACGCATCGCTCTCGATCTAGCAAGATTTCAGAGCTGACGTTGATCGGCTTTGGAAACTCCCGTTTTTGCCCCGTAAATCGCGATTCCGGCCGGCCGACGCTCATCGCCTGGTTCTGCAATGGGCACTCGCCGCCCTTGTCACACACTGGACAATCCAGGGGGTGATTGATGAGCAAAAACTCCATCACACCTTTTTGCGCAGTGTCGGCGACCTCACTAGTCAGCTGCGTCTGCACAGTCATGCCATCACCTAGTGGGACGGCGCAAGACGGCTGCGGCTTGGGCATTCCTTCGACCTCGACCAGGCAAGCTCGACAGGCAGCCACGGGATCCAACAATGGATGATCACAGAAGCGAGGAACTTCTACGCCCATGAGCTCCGCGGCGCGGATAATCATTGTGCCCTCGGGGACAGTCACGTCCGTACCGTCGATGGTCCCGGTGATCATCTTGACCGTGGGAGTGTCGCTACCGGTGGCCTCGTGTGAAGTTGTACTCATCCGGCAACTCCCGCCGGGCTAGGAATCACCATCGTGGCACTTGGACTAAAGAGATCGTCCGGCGGCTGAGTGAGTGCATCGGTGAACTCACTACGGAAATATTTCAGGGCCCCTGGGTAAGGCGTTGCCGCCGCGTCACCCAAAGCACAGAACGATCGACCCATGATTTGATTGCACAGTTCGACCAGCTCATCGACTTCTTTCTCCTGACCGAAACCACCCTGGAACTTCTCCAACGTTCCGGTGATCCAGTAGGTGCCCTCCCGACACGGAGTACATTTGCCGCACGATTCGTGCTTGTAGAACTCCAACCATCTGGTGATCGCCTTGACGACACTTGTGGTCTCATCGAACACCATCGGAGTGCCAGTTCCCAGCATCGAGCCCGCCTCCACCATGTCCTCGTAAGTGAGTGGCGTATCCAAGTGGTCTGCAGTGAGCATCGGCACACTTGATCCGCCTGGTAGCCAGAATTTAAGTTCGTGACCCTCGCGAATGCCACCGGCATAATCCAGCAACTCTCGCATTGTGATTCCGAGCGGCGCTTCGTAGATTCCCGGTCGTCGAACATGACCCGACACTGCCCAGACTTTGAAGCCTGGTGATTTTTCGGTACCGAAGCCGCGGTACCACTCGACACCATTACGAATGATGTACGGAACCGAGGTAATCGTTTCGACGTTGTTTACCACCGTGGGTGATGCGTACAACCCGGCTACTGCGGGGAAGGGAGGCTTCAGCCGCGGTTGCCCGCGTAGACCTTCCAGAGAATCCAACAAGGCAGTTTCCTCACCACAGATGTACGCTCCTGCACCTCCGTGCACGACAACGTCAAGGTCTATGCCCGTTCCGAGAATATTCTTGCCAATGAATCCTGCAGCGCGAGCTTCGGCAACGGCCTGATGGACGCGACGGATCGGGTGCGGGA
This sequence comes from Micrococcales bacterium, assembly GCA_002699445.1. GTDB lineage: Bacteria > Actinomycetota > Actinomycetes > S36-B12. Next base: position 109,521 of record PAAU01000063.1, read on the forward strand.
CCTCGCCGCGAATATAGATGAAAGCATGATGGGCGCGAATTGCGTGACAGGTCATGATCACGCCCTCAATCAGGGCGTGTGGATTTGCCAACATAATGGGGATGTCTTTGCAGGCCCCCGGTTCCGATTCATCCGCATTAACAACCAGGTAGTGGGGTTTCCCATCGTTTTGGGGGACGAAGCTCCACTTCATCCCGGTGGGGAACCCGGCGCCGCCTCTACCACGTAAGCCCGAATCTTTGATCGTGGCGATCACATCATCAGGATCAGTCTCCAAAGACTGCTTGAGTGTGGAGTAACCACCGTGACTGCGATAACTATCGATGCTCCATGGCTTCGCATCGTCCCAGTACTCGGTGATCACCGGGGTTAACTTGGTGCCACTCATTTTTTCACCGTCCCGTCTACGCCAGATTCAGCTGCCTTGGCTACTTTCAGCCCTGCCAGCATGAGTTCATCTACTCCCCCGCCCTCATCCGCCAAACCATCATCCAAACCTGCCACCGTGCGCTCGGCTGCCCGCCAACCACGCACCGCAGGTCCACGCGTCGGGAGAACTTCTTCCCCCGCCGTCAAACGATCAATAACGTCCATCGCCTCAGCGATGGTTGAGTGGTCAAAGAATTCCCAGTCGACCGTCAGCACTGGCGCATGAGTGCACGCTGCCTGGCATTCAATCCGTTCCAAGGTGAACTTGCCGTCTGGCGTGGTCTCGTTGTGTCCAACGCCCAACTTGACTGCGAGTGCCTCGTACAGCGCATCCCCGCCCAGCAATCCGCAACCAGTATTGACGCACACACCGATGTGGTGTTCGCCGCCCTCGGTCCGCATGCGATACATCGTGTAGAACGTCGCCACTGCGACGACTTCGGCTGTAGAGATATCGAGAATTTCGGCGCATGCCTCTATGACGTCTGAGTTCACCATGCCGACCTCAGCTTGCATCAGATGCAGCATAGGGACGATCCCCGATCGTGCTTTCGGGTAACGACCAGCAAGTTCGCGGCTCTCCGCCAGGGTCTGTTCGCTAATACTCATCGGTCCACCCCTCCCATGACAGGGTCGATGCCGGCGACGGAAGCAATGACATCGGACACCATGCCGCCTTCGGACATCGCAGGCACAGCTTGCAAGTTGGCGAAGGACGGATCTCGGAAGTGCACCCGATAAGGCCGAGTTCCTCCCATACTTGCGACGTGGACGCCTAGCTCTCCGCGAGGCGATTCGACCCGCACGTAGGTCTGGCCAGGTGGCACCTGGAACCCTTCGGTGACCAGTTTGAAGTGATGGATTAGCGCTTCCATGGATTCACCCATGATGGTGCGAATGTGTTCCAGTGAGTTACCCATTCCGTCAGCACCAATAGCCAACTGACTCGGCCAGGCGATCTTCTTGTCAGCCACCATCACTGGACCAGGCCGCAGCCGGTCTAGGCACTGCTCAACCAGATTCAGAGATTCCTGCATCTCAGCGAGACGAATCAGGAAACGGCCGTAACTATCATTAGTGTTTTCCGTCGGTACCTTGAAATCGTAGGTTTCGTACCCGCAGTAGGGATCGGTCTTCCGAATGTCGTGGGGCAACCCGGTAGCCCGCAGCACCGGACCCGAAATCCCAAGAGCCATGCAACCCTCAAGATCGAGGTAGCCCACACCTTTCGTCCGCGCCATCCAGATCGCGTTGTCGACCAGTAGGTCCGAGGTGTCCTTGAAACGCTTACGCAGCAGAGTCAAAGTCTCGGCAATCTTCTTCTCGGCTCCGTCTGGAAGATCTTGAGCGAGCCCGCCAGGTCGAATGTAGGCATGGTTCATGCGAAGACCGGTAATCATCTCGAACAAGTCGAGGACGAGTTCGCGTTCTCGGAACCCGAAAATCATTGCGGTCAAAGCTCCCAGTTCCAGACCACCCGTGCCGAGGGCAACCAAGTGGGAGGAAATTCGGTTCAATTCCATCATGAGAACCCGAATCACCGTGGCGCGCTCTGGAATTTCATCAGTGATGCCGAGTAAGCGCTCCACCCCGAGGCAGTAGGCAGTCTCGTTAAAGAAAGGACTGAGGTAGTCCATCCGAGTAACGAAGGTGACGCCCTGAACCCAACTGCGATATTCCAGGTTCTTTTCGATTCCGGTGTGAAGGTACCCAATGCCAGCTCGGGCCTCAATCACCGACTCTCCCTCGATATCTAGGATGAGTCGAAGCACCCCATGGGTCGAAGGATGCTGCGGTCCCATATTGACCACAATGCGCTGCTTCTCGCCTTCAGGGGCGGGAAGCACAGTTTGCCAATCGTTACCGGTAACGGTGTACGACGCGTCCACATCGGCGTCGAAATCCAGCGTGGTGTCGCTCATCAGTTGTACCCCCTTCTATCGTCTGGGGGCGGCACGGTAGCGCCCTTATATTCCACAGCAATGCCATTGAGTGGATAGTCCTTGCGTTGGGGGTGGCCCACCCAATCGTCCGGCATGAGAATCCGAGTTAGAGCTGGGTGGCCGTCGAAAACGATGCCAAAAAAGTCATAGGTTTCGCGCTCGTGCCAATCGTTAGTTGGATAGACCGACACAATCGACGGGATATGCGGGTCGGTGTCGGGGCACGAAACCTCAACCCGGATGCTGCGGCCATGGGTAATCGACGTCAGGTGATAGACCGCATGTAGTTCTTTGCCGACGAAGTCGGGATAGTGAATCCCTGACACGCCGGAACACCATTCGAAGCGCAGCGCTGGCTCGTTTCGTAGCGCGGTGACGAACGGAATCAGGTGCTCGCGCCGCACATGATAGGTAATCTCGCCGTGCTCAATCACGATGCGCTCGATAGCTTCAGTTGCTGGAAGGCCGCGATCTGCGAGGGCCAGTTCCAGTTCGTCCGTAGCATCATCGAACCAGCCACCGTACGGACGACTAGCGGCAGGTTCTGTTTCGATCTTGTCGACAAGGCCGCCAAATCCAGAGGTATCTCCGGTGCCGATCACGCCAAACGAACCGCGTTTGACCTCGATGACTTCCTGCGCCGATTCACCGGCGCCGGCCACATCTTGGCCGGCGACAGGCTCCGTGGCCGTTGTCTGTGGGTCCGATGGGGTGCTGTCGCTCATCGCAGCAAGCCCCTCTGGTCGATTGTCGGTACCGCGACCAGTGCCTCTTTCTCTTCTTCTGCGATCTGCTTAACACGATTTGATCCAAGTTTTTCTTCTTGAACCTCAGCATGCAGTTTCAAAATCGCATCCATGAGTTGCTCCGGACGCGGCGGACAGCCAGGGAGGTAGATGTCGACCGGGATGACGTGGTCAACTCCTTGCACGATTGCGTAGTTATTGAACATGCCACCACTGGAGGAGCAGGCTCCCATGGAGATGACCCATTTCGGGTTGGGCATCTGGTCGTACACCTGACGGACTACCGGCGCCATTTTTTGGCTCACTCGACCAGCAACGATCATCAAGTCAGCCTGACGAGGTGACGGTCGAAACACTTCCATCCCGAACCGTGCCAGGTCATAGCGGCCGGCTCCAGTCGCCATCATTTCAATAGCGCAGCAGGCGAGACCGAATGTCACCGTCCACATAGAGTTCTTACGGGCGTAACCGGCAGCACCTTCTACAGTGCTGAGCATAAAGCCGGAGGGGAGTTTTTCTTCTAGACCCATTTCAGTCCCATTCCAATCCGCCCCGCCGCCACTCATAGACGAACGGGACTGTCAGGTTGAACAGGAAGAGCATGATTGCCGCCAGGCCAAACAACCCAAGTTGGTCAGAAGCGACCGCCCATGGATAGAGGAAAACGATTTCCAGGTCGAAGATGATAAACATCATCGCGGTCAAGTAATACTTGACCGGAAACCTTCCGCCTCCCACTGCCTGTGGTGTCGGCTCGATACCACATTCGTAGGCATCGACTTTTGCGCGGTTGTAGCGTTTCGGACCAGTCAACGAGGTAACTGAAACCGAGAACAGTGCGAACAACATGCCGAGTCCGGCCAACGTCAGAAGCGGGATGTAGACGTTCATGTCTGGTCGCACTCCTTTTGGCTGATCGCGCTCATCCTAAGGTGATCATGTCTCGGTTGCTGACCCAGCGCACGTGGGCGGCTCGCATTACGACCGACCGGCCTTGTGAAGCGATTCACGAACTGGAGTCTAGTAGCCCGAAGGGGCTCTAGGGGCGTGGACCCGCTATTACCTTCACCAACGTCACCCGAAGATCACTTTTTGTGGGGTTTTGGGGGTACTACCGTCGGCTAGGGCCGCCAACCCCGGTGCAAGGCCACGATGCCGCCAGTGAGATTGCGGTACTGAACTCGCTGCCATCCAGTCAAAGCAATGACGTCGGCAAGGTCTGCTTGATCGGGCCATGCTCGGATCGACTCAGCGAGGTACACATACGCCTCGGGGCTGGAAGAGACTTGCTCCGCTATCCGTGGCAGCGCTTTCATCAAGTACTCCATATATACCTTGCGGAAAAAAACGTTGGTCGGCGCGGAGAATTCGCACACAACTAGCCGACCACCTGGGCGAGTGACGCGCAGAATCTCCTGCAAGCCGTCAACTACGTCCACAATATTGCGCAACCCAAACGAGATGGTGACCGCGTCAAAGGATTCGTCTGGGAAGGGCAGCGCTAGCGCATCGCCCGCCACAAAGACTCGGTCGGGGTCTTGTCGTTGGCCTTGCTGCAGCATTCCAACAGAAAAATCACAGGCGACCACCCGGGCTCCGGCTGCCTCGATCGGCCCGCTGCTCGTTCCCGTGCCCGCGGCGAGATCGAGAACGGTTTCCCCGGCCTGTGGGATTACCGCTGCAGTCACTGCCCGTCGCCAGGCACCAGTGCGTCCAAGGGACAGCACATCATTGGTGATGTCGTAGCGTTTTGCCACCGCATCGAACATGGCGGCAACGTCGTGCGGATCTTTGTCCAAACTGGCTCGGCTCACGATGCGATCCAACCATCGCTTCTGCCGACTGTCGAACTCAGCCCTACCCTAGTAAGCGTGATTCATCGCCAGCCGACGTTGCGAACCCGCACGATCGCGCCCCTCAACTCACTCGACCAGGACTGGAATGATGAGCCCTCCGTTGCCTGGCTGCGAGACGGAGAAGGCATCTTGGGCTGGGGAGTCGCCGCTCGAGCACACTTTCGCGGTGCCGAACGTTTTAGTCGGGCTCAGCGCTGGGCGCAAGAGCAGCTCACCGATACACGTATCGAGGATGGCGTGGGGCTAGCCCGGATCGCCCCCATCGCCTTCTCATCTTTCACCTTCGATGACGAGTCCGAGGGGTCCGTAGTGGTTATTCCGCGCACCGTTGTGGGCTTGCGTGGGGGGGTCTCCTGGCGGACCGACCTGGAAATGCCCAACGAGCCCGCGGATTCGAACGATCCCGGTAGCAGCGGCATCGCTGATTTACTTGGCGGAGAGCATGAGTGGCTCCCGGCTACTGCTTGGCATGACGACGAGGCTGATGCGGCACAGTGGTGCTCCGCAGTCGACGAAAGCGTCAAACGTATCGCCGCCGGTGAGCTAGACAAGGTCGTGTTGGCGCGTCGGATCACCGCATCCTTCGGCGGCCCGCTGCCGCTCATCCCAGTTTTGTTGCGTCTGGCCGAGCGGTTTCCGGAATGTTGGACCTTCTATGTCGAAGGCCTGATCGGCGCTACGCCCGAACTGTTAGTGCAGCGGCACCGAGATCGAGTGTTGTCGCGGGTCCTCGCCGGCAGTGTGGCTGCTGGCAAGACCTCGAGTGAGAATGACCGCGCGGCATCGGAACTGAAGGCCAGCGCGAAGGATCTCGCGGAGCATAAGTACGCCGTGAGATCTGTGGCGCACGCACTGGCGATTCACTGCACCGACCTGCACGTACCCGCGTCGCCCACGGTGCTGACATTGCCCAACGTGCAGCATTTGGCCACCGACATTAGGGGGGACTTGGCCGATCGTGCCAGTGCCCTCGCACTGGCTGCCAGCTTGCATCCCACCGCCGCGGTATGTGGCACCCCCACCGAGCGAGCCCGCAGCGTCATCGAGGAACTTGAGGAGCGCGATCGTGGCCGCTACAGCGGTCCAGTGGGCTGGTTCGACACCAACGGGGACGGCGAGTTCGCCATAGCGTTGCGTTGCGCTCAACTTAATGACGACCGTACCGAGGCCGACTTGTTTGCCGGCTGCGGTTTGGTGGCCGATTCCTCAGCGGCCTCCGAGTTGGCCGAATCTGAGGTCAAGTTCAACGCTATGCGTCAGGTGCTGTCGGGCTGAGCTGGGTCGCGAGCGCCGCCTCTATGGCTGGCGCAATGTCTTCGGGCTCGGTCTTGGATCCGTATCGCTTGATGACATCGCCGTCGCGACCAATGAGGAACTTCGTAAAGTTCCACTTGATGCTCTTGGACCCCAGCATTCCTGGAGCCTCAGCGGACAACCAGTGAAAGAGTGGGTCAGCCTCGGAGCCGAGGACGTCGACTTTGGCCATCATGGGAAATGAGACACCGTAGTTAACCTGGCAAAACTCCGCGATCTCATCATCACTGCCTGGCTCCTGCGCCGCGAACTGGTTACAGGGAAAGCCCACTACCGTGAGGCCTTGCTCGCCGTACTTTTGCCATAGCTTTTCTAGCCCGGCGTATTGGGGCGTGAAGCCACATTTGCTGGCCGTATTTACCACCAGCACCACTTGGCCTCGATAGTCCGACATCTTGGTTGTCGAGCCGTCTGACGCCGTTACGTCAAAGTCGTACAGATTCATGAGTTTTCTCCGATTCTCCTCGCCCCACCTAGTTGTACCCGGATGAAGCCCGCCTAATCATGATCCAGTCTGGCGTCGGCTGCCGCACATCGACGGGCCGTGGTCAGCGAGAAACCGGGACAATAATGGCGCGGATACCGGAGACTGCCTCCTGCAGTTGTTGAGCCAACTCACTCGGGCGGGCCGCCACTACCGTGGGAACTCGGGCTCCTCGGAGGACTTCGGCAAGGTCTCGATCGTGTGCCGTACCGAAAACTCGCTCGAAGACGTCGTCGTAGTCCGATGCCGCCATTTCCAGTTGCCCAAAGATGCCACCCCCGTTGTTGTCGGCAATGACCAACGTCAGATCCGGACGCGGCTCAGCGTCGGGAACAAGCAGACCATTCTGGTCGTGCAGGAGGGCTAAGTCGCCCAACAATGCAACGGTTCGGCCGCCGGTCCATGCGCTCGCCGCACCCCAGGCGGTGCTGACAAAACCATCTATTCCGTTCGCGCCGCGGTTTGCTACCACCTGAGGACCAGGTCCGGAGCAAGCACTCACTGCACGGATTGACATCGACGGTGCCACGACGAGTAGGTCTTGTGCACTAAGTTCCTGCCAAATGGTGTGAGCCACTTTCGCTAGCTCAGCTTGCGGTTCCGTCAGCTGCAGCTTCGTGGTGGCAGCGTTGTGCCACCGCTGGAGCCAGTCGGGATCTACCGCCACCTGACCGGTGGGGAGTCGAGATAGCACCCGTTCCGCAGTTCTCAAGGGATCGGGTGGATCGGTTCGTGGTCGAAGTTGTACTGCAATGTGTCGTTCGGCTTCATCGACCAGCGCGAGTAGTCCGCGATGTAATCCGAAAGGTCCTATCGAGATAACCAGGTCGGGTCGAAGTAGGGCGCGTTGCTGCCGATCGTCCACGAGAACGTTGCCCGCTGGAATGGTCGTGGTCGCTGCCATCAAACCCGATGTGGCTTCAGCGATAATCGGCCATCCCCAGTCGGCTGCACGTTTCTCGATCTCCCGCCGCGACTGTTCGTCCCACACATCCAGATCACCCACCACGAACACACCGTTGGCCGGCAGCTGACCTAAATCGAGTGGCTCCGGCAGCGCTGCTGGGCCGTTCGGATGGGATGGTGCCAATTCGGGAACGGGCAGCGTGGTCTCTCCGACTAGCGGGGGTCGAAATGGCGCATTGATGTGGACTGGACCTCGAGCACGTGCCGCAAGCGCGAGTGCCACCTCTACCTGGCCGGCGATCTCTCCAGGCTCCGGCTCCACCGGCAGGTCCCACGAACCCACCACATACTGATCGAACATTCCTACTTGATCGATAGTTTGGCTCGCGCCGCTACCGCGAAGTTCCGGCGGACGGTCTGCGGTGATGACGACTAGCGGTACTCCCGAGTAGCGGGCTTCGACTACGGCGGGCAAGAAATTGGCGGTCGCGGTGCCGCTGGTACACATAACCGCCGCTGGTATTCCGGTGACTCGTGCTACCCCCACAGCAGTGAAAGCGGCGCTGCGCTCGTCAACTCGAACCTGTAGCTGTAACTCTTGCCTAGCCGCCGCTCGAGCTGCCGCAACCGACAGTGGCGCCGAGCGGGCACCAGGCGAAAGCACTACCTGGGTTACGCCACTGCGGATGAGAGTCGCGATGATCTCTGACCCCAAGTCGGCAGCTGATGGCCGGTTCACGACTGATCCTGAAGCGCTTGGAGTTGTTCAGCTGGCACAAGGCCAGCATGCCGGGCCGTATCCCAGGCGGCAGCGAGTCTGGCCAGCCAGTCTGAATTCGGGGGGGTTGTTCGCTCAGCTAACGTCGCGGAGTCTGGTTGCACAAGTTGAGCCGGCACCTGCCCGTCTCTCGGTATCAGCGGCTGTGACACCGCGTCGAATTCGTGCAGCACCGCTGTACTCAGTCCACTCGCCAAAGCCTGCTCTGACAACGCGGCCGCGACGCAGGCATCTCGACTCAGCCCTATCGAGGATTCCATCGCCGAACTAATCACGACTGGTAACCCCAGCTCGCTGGCGAGGCGCAATACCTCACGACCACCACCCAATGGCGCAACCTTCAGCACTACGACATCGGCAACGCGAGCTGCACCTGCGAAATCACGATCCCGTCGCAACAGCTCATCAACCGCGATCGGCAAATCCGGCATTTCATCGCGTAGCTGTTCCAGTTCACCAACCGTCGCGCACGGTTGTTCGACATATTCAATGCCGAACTGCATGAGTTCAGTTAACGCGGCGGCAGCGGTGGCGACGGACCATTGACAGTTCACATCCAGCCGGATCGCTCCGTTGGCATCACCGAGGCACGCATCGAGAGCACTTCGCACTGCCGCGACTCGAGCCAGATCGATCGCGGTGTCAGTACTGCCCACTTTCATCTTGACGGTGTGAGCACCAGTTAGCGAGACCACCCGATGAACTTCGTCGGTCAGGGCCGCTGGTTCCTGTTCGGCCAAGATGGCATTTACCGGCACCGTCGCTACGAGAGGTTTTGGAACCTGACCAGTCATCATCTCGAAGGCGGCCGCTAACCAGAAAGCGTCTTGTTCGACACCGTAATCCGAAAACGGCGCGAACTCGCCCCAACCGGATGGCCCCTGCAGCAGTAACCCTTCCCGATGATCAATGTCTCGGAAGGACGTAATGAGGGGAATCCGATATTGGCGGATATCGATGGCCGGAAATCGCGGCATCGGCTACGGCCGTTTGGGGAACTGGGCGAAATCCGGATCACGACGCTCCTTATAAGCGTCGCGACCTTCTTGGGCTTCTTCGGTCATGTAGAACAGCAGCGTTGAGTCACCGGCGAGTTGTTGCACTCCGGCGAGGCCGTCGTCAGCGGCGTTGTGAGAGGCCTTCAGCATGCGTAACGCTAACGGTGAGTGAGCCAGCATTTCTCGGCACCACGCTACGGTCTCTATTTCCAAATCCGCCAAGGGAACAACCGCGTTGACGAGACCCCAGTCGTAGGCCTGCTCCGCGCCGTATTGACGACATAAGTACCAGATTTCCCGGGCGCGCTTTTGACCGATTTGTCGCGCCAGGAGGCCGGATCCGTATCCGCCGTCGAATGAGCCAACTTTAGGACCGGTCTGCCCGAATCGAGCGTTATCGGCTGCGACGGTGAGATCACAGACGATGTGCAGCACGTGGCCACCACCAATGGCATATCCGGCGACCATGGCCACTACTGGTTTTGGTGTCCGCCGAATCTGAACTTGCAGATCTAAAACGTTCAGCCGGCCGATGCCTTTGCGAGCGACATCGTCATCACCGATGTAGCCGTCGTCGCCGCGAACGACCTGGTCACCACCAGAACAGAAAGCCCAATCACCTTGACCGGTGAGGATGATGACGCCGATAGAGTCGTCATCGCGTGCTTGCCGGAAGGCATCCTCCAGCTCAAACAGGGTCTGTGGTCGGAAAGCGTTACGCTTCTGTGGGCGGTTGATGGTGATCTTGGCGATGCCATCACTCGTTTCATATCGGATGTCGCCGTAGTCGCCGTGCTGGTTCCAATCCGCACCCGGCAGGATGCTGGAGTACCCCGGGTCCTGTCGAGCGGGGCTGTCCGCTGGCACAACTTCTGGCAGGGAGTAACGGGTCCGCGAGTCCACTTTGGCCTCCAACAACGATTACGTATGGCGGGTATTGCTCAGACCTCTAGGCTAGACGGCGATGGAATCACGGCAACTCACCCCGCTCCACGTTGCGCCAGGCACGGCCGGCGCACAGCTCGCGCTGCGCACGGTCACTGCGGCGCAACAGGGTGGTCCGGCCGTACTTTTGTTGCCCGGCAGTGAGGGTGCACCGGCCGAAACCTCACCTGCTGGCTGTCTCACCGATTGGCCTGATACCTCGGTGGTAGTGCCCACCTCCGGGTCAACCGGAACTCCGCGACAGGTAGAGCTTTCCGATACTGCCCTGACCGCAGCGGTGACCGGCAGTCACGCAGCTTTAGCTGGGCCCGGGCTCTGGCTGACTGCGTTACCGGTAACAAGCATCGCGGGCTTGATGACCATGGTCAGATCCGTAGCCGCGGGCGTAGCGCCCGAGATTTGGCCGGGCGTGGGCGGAGCACAGCCCTTTGAGATGAAGTCGTTTGCCCAATCGTGTCGCGCGGCCCACCGCCGAGCCGACCAAGCTGGGCTGCCCTGCTACGTATCACTAGTTCCAACCCAGGTCTTACGGCTGGTACGTCAGGGCGGTCTCGTAGAACTAGCTCAGTTTGACCGGGTGCTGATCGGCGGCGCAGCATTGGCCCCCGCACTCGTCCACGCGATGACGGAAGCTAACGTCCCACTGGTCTTGGGCTATGGGGCCACTGAGACCTGTGGTGGAGTGGTCTACGACGGTCAGCCACTACCCGGGGTTTCCCTTCGCGTTAGCGGCGACGGCAGTGGTTCCCCGGTTGGCCCCATCGAGATTGGGGGTCCCAGTATTGCCAGTGGTTACCGGGGCAACCCGGATGCCACTGCAGCTGCGTTTTCCGCTGGCTGGTTCCGTACCGACGATTTGGGGTCGATGACTCACGGTGCGCTCAGCGTGCACGGGCGTCTGGACGACATCATCAAAGTCGGCGGCAGCAAGGTCTCGCTGCACCAGTTAAGCGATGCGGTGAGAGCAGCGCCCGGGGTTTTGGAGGCGGTAGCTTTGCCACAGCCCGACCTAGAGTGGGGTGCGCTCCCGCAGGTATTCGTCGTGCCGGACAGCGGTATTACCGACCGTCGGAGCACAACGCGTTTGGTCGAGGTGCTCACCGAAACCGTCCGGAACTACACCCGCTGGCCGTCGGATCATCAAGTCATCCGTATCGTCGACGAGTTACCGGAATTACCCGGAGGCAAGATCGATCGAACTGCGGGCGAGGTGCGCTGATGGCAACTGCATCGCAATGGCTCGCCGGCGCACGCCCTCGGACCCTCTCCGCCGCACTAGCCCCAGTCGCTGCCGGTAGCGGTGTGGCGGTATTTGAGGACTCATTTCAGATCGGGATAGCCCTGTTAGCGCTGCTGGTCGCGTTGGCGTTGCAGGTGGGCGTGAACTACGCCAACGACTACAGCGACGGAATCCGCGGTACCGATGACGAGCGGGTTGGACCGGTTCGATTGGTGGGTCAAAAACTAGCCGAGCCTCGACAGGTCAAGGTGGCGGCGTTTGCCGCATTTGGTGCCGCCGCCGTGGCTGGGTTGCTGTTGGTCGTGATTTCTCAGGTCTGGTGGTTATTACCGGTCGGCTTGGTCAGTGTCGGTGCCGGCTGGTTCTACACCGGCGGGAGCCGCCCTTATGGGTACGCGGGCTTGGGGGAACTGTCGGTATTTATCTTCTTCGGTTTGGTCGCCACTGCGGGGACGACGTGGGCCCAAGTAGGCGCGCTCACCTGGCCAGCGATTGTGGCGGCGATCCCGATTGGATTATGGTCCAGTGCGATCCTGTTGGCTAACAATATTCGTGACATCCCTGGTGACACTGTCGCGGGAAAGAACACTCTGGCGGTGCGACTCGGCGATCACCGGGCTCGGTTGGCATACACCGCTTGTGTCCTGGTGGGCTTCCTCATCGGCGCTTCCCTCGGACTGATCCAGCCGTGGGCACTGGTGGTGTTGCTAGCACTCCCGCTAGCAGTAATGCCGATAAAGACTATTCAGGCGGGCGCCTCGGGCCGTGATCTGATCGCTGTGCTCATCGCCACCAGCTCAGTGTTGCTCGCTGGTGGTGTCCTGCTCGGCGTGGGCATGGCCCTGCCCAACTGATTATTAAGCCGGCGAGATCCCGGGGCCACCCGGAGCGGGGCCTTCTCGTGGCGGTTGCGCATCACCATCGGGCTGATCGTCGTCGGGGGATTCTTTACCCTGCGTTTCCTGATCACGGGCTTTGTCGCGTTTCCGACGCCAGGCTTCTTCATCAAGTTTGCGGATGAAGGTGGGATCGTCATCTGGTGCGACTTGTTGCTGCGAACCTCGTAACGAGATGATCCGTGGCGGACCGTAGCCTTTGCGGCTGCGTCGCGGTCGCCCAGCGATAAACCACAAAGCCGCTCCCAAAATAGGTACCAGCACGATAACGAGCCAACTCGTCCGGGAAAATCGACGGAAGTCTCCTGGCTTGGTTTGCAGCACGTCAAAAAACGAGTAGACCGCTATCCCTAGAATTACCAGGATGGGTAGTGCCCTGGCCATGTCGACTCCCACTCTTACTGTGGCCGCTATCGCGACAACCCCAGACTAACCCGTTACACGGTCAAGGGCAGCCCCGATTTCGGCGATGACACCCAAGTCGTATCGTTGAAGCGTGTCGTTGTTGTATTACTCAATGCTGAGGCTGCTGTTACTGCTTGCATTTGGCGGGCTAGCCTATGCGGCTGGTATGCGTGGATTTCTCTTATTGCTCGTTGCTTTCTTGGGCAGCGGCATCATGAGTTACTTCGTATTGTCCCGCGTTCGCGGCAAGGCAGGTCAACAAGTGGGCGGGTTCTTCGGCAAGATCAACTCCCGCATCGACGCCGCTACCCGCGCGGAGGATGGCGATGATCCGGCCGCTGTGGATGTGACGACGGCCGAGTCCTCAGATTCCGCGCCTGGTTCCGATGAGACACCAGCCGATGATGCTGCCTCGGCAGATCCAGACCCGGCAGCAGATCAAGAGCCGACGGCAGACAGTGGCGACGGTAACGCCAGCCCCCGCTCCTAACGGCGGCACCTAGTTACCGGCTCTCTTAGGCCTATCTCGCTCGTTCGTAACGATTCGGTCAACTCGCCGAATACCGGTTATCGGTAGGGGCCTACACGCCCGAGTAGGAGTGCAGCCCGGAGAACAGTAGATTCACCCCGAAGTAGTTGAACCAGAAAATGCCGGCACCCGCTATCGCCAGCCACGCAGCTCGACGACCGCGCCAGCCCGCCGTGGAGCGAGCGTGCAAATAGGCGGCATAAGCGACCCAAGTGATAAAGGCCCACGTTTCTTTCGGGTCCCAGCCCCAGTAGCGGCCCCAGGCGCTTTCGGCCCATATGGCACCGGAGACGACGGCGAAGGTCCATAGCGGAAAAGTAAAGGCGATAGTGCGATAAGCCATTCGGTCCAACCGTTGCGCAGCGGGGAGCCGCTGAGCCCAGCGAGCGCGCCAGCCGCTTTCGCCAGCTCCGTCCGCGATGAGATACAACCCGGCCACGGAGGCGGCAAACGTGAACGCACCGCCACACACGATGGCCGTGGACACATGGATGATTAACCAATACGACTGCAACGCCGGTACCAGTTGCGAGGCCTCGGTGTAGAGCACCGTTACCGCGAGACCGAGAGTGAGTAAAACTAGCGGGATGATGATGACGCCTAGCCAGCGGACGTCACGCCACACGGAGACCCCCAGAAAGACCCCCAGTACCGCTAACGCTGACGTCAGCGAAAACTCGTACATATTGCCCCAGGGGACTCGTTCAGCCCAGAGACCGCGTGCGATCACCCCGCCCAGCAGTAAGAACCACGCAAGCCACGACAGGGCCATCCCGATGTTGCCTATCCGTCGCCCGGCGGGGTCTTCCGCTGGCAGTGTTTCTGGCTGTACCGATTCGGGTGCGGCCCCTACGGTGGCTGGAACCGGTTGGGCTACGTTCGCCTCGACCTCAGCCGGCGCTTTAGTTCGTCGCCCGGCGAACGATGCCGCGAAGGCCAACATCGCCAACGCCAAGACAAACATTGACGAATAGACCAGAGCGTTGGATAGCTGCGCCAGCGCCTCGGACTCCATCATCTACTCACACCTTCCTGTGGAAGCGGGTCCTCCCCGGCGAGCTGACCGTCAAGTTCGGCCACGATATCGTCAAGTTCATCGTCGAGATCGGTTCGCTCACCGCGAGCCACTCCCCCCACGGTAACGTCACCAGCGCCTCGCAGCACCCAGACGCGTCGACGTCGGATAAACAACGACATCGACAGCCCCAGGATTGCGGTTCCTACGAAAGCCAACGCCCAGACGCCGCCAGGGTCACGAGCAACTTTGACCGATATCCAGCGGTTGAAACCCACGAACTCAACCGATCCGGCGCCTTCTGGCAGTTCCCAGGTATCGCCGGGAATTAGACCTCGCAAAGCGATCTGTTCCATGTCGGAATCATCGAGTTGATACACGTTTTGGGGTTCACCCGAATCCAGCCCCAGGTCCCCGGTAAAGGCGGACATGAACAAACCCGGGCTATCCGGGGCGGGAAACAGCGATATCGGACCTGCTTCTTGATCGAGCGCAGCCGTTGGCAAGAACAGTCCCCGGAAACCTAGCTGCGGGTCGTTGTCTGGCACCTTAACGACGCCGACAGAGGTGAAGTTTCCATCCTGGGGTAGGAATACCACCGAGTCATCAAACACTACTTCCCCATCAGTGTCACGAACGATGATTTGTGGGGCATAGCCATGACCGATGAGAAAGACTTTGGCGTCGTCGAGAACGATCGGGTCGTTGACGCCGAAGACTTGTTGTTCGCTGGGCTGTCCGGGTTCGGGGGTGATCGCCACTTGTGCACGGAAATCGCGGGGTGCACCTCGCTGCGCTTGCCCCCGCTCGAAGTCCACCTCAAAGTCCTGCAGCTGGATACTAAAGGGCGGCAAATCATCCGTGTTGGCGAAGCGCCCTGCAGTGAAGGTGTCGTACTGAGTGATGGTGTTGGAGAAGCCGCGTTCTTCCACTAAAACGACGTTGCCTTGCCAGCCACCGAGCGCCCCGATCCCTACTGCCGCGAGAACACCCAGCAGGGAGAAGTGGAAAATTTGGTTGCCGTTTTCTCGCCAGAAGCCTTTTTCGCCCGCGACCCAGCCGTCCCCGGTGCGTACCCGCCAGCGCTGTTTGCGCATCACTTCTTCGGCATGCTGCAACTGTCCGTCAGGATCGTCACAGATCAGGTGGGCAGTATTGGGAAGTCGATCCAAATTCGCCGGGGGCGGGCCAGGACTGCGTCGCCACATGCGGAAATGCTGGCGAGCACGTGGGATCAAGCACCCCAATAGGGACAGGAACAGCAGCAGGTAGATGGCTGAGAACCATATGGAACCGTAAACATCGAACAGGCCCAGGCGTTCGTACCACTCAGCCAATGTCGGATTGTCTTGTACCAACGTGTTGACGGCAAACGGATCGGAGGTGCGCTGCGGCACGAGAGAGCCGGGGATCGCCGCAATGCCCAACAGCAACAGCAAGATCAGCGCCGTCCGCATGGAGGTGAGTCGAGACCACAGCCATCGTGACCAACTCCGCCAGCCGATACCAGGGGGTGGGGCCGCCTGCCGATCCATCGGATCGGCGTGGGTGCTGAACATCAGCTCCGGTTCAGTAGCCATCTCACACCACCGTCACGAATCCGCCGATCCAGGACTGCATCTGAATGACTAAGTCATTCCACAGGCCCGTCACCAGCAATACGCCCACCAGGCATAACATCACGCCACCGACGCGTTGGATGGCCACCGCATGTTCCCGGGTCCACGCCAGGGTGCCCGCCATCCAGCGAAAACCGAACGCCAACAAGACAAACGGCGTCCCTAGCCCGACGCAGTAGGCGCCGGACAGTACGGCCCCGCGGGCGGCCGAGGCTTCGGTGAACGCTAGCGATTGAACTGCCGCTAAGGTCGGCCCGATACAGGGAGTCCACCCCAAACCGAATACGACACCAAGCAGCGGCGCCCCCCACAATCCGGTTCGCGGTCGGTATCGCAGCCGTCGGTCCGCGTTCCACATCATCGTGCGGCTCAGTAGCGGGAAACCCAGGTAACCAAGCCCTAATACGATGACCGCGATACCCAGCACGATGGTGATAGCGCGTTGATTTTCCAGAAGCCAGAAACCCAGTTCACCGAACAACAGTCCGTAAGACACGAAGACGACGGTGAAGCCCGCGACGAACAGTAAGGAACCCAGGACTACTCGACTACGCGTGTCCGACTCAGCAGTAGTCTCAGTAGCGGTTCCAACACTATCGACAGTCGCGGTGGTGTCATCGGGTGCGGCAGCCACCGGGTTGGGCTCGCCGCCAACGGTCTCGCTACCGGGCGGTGGAACTGCTCCGGCGACAACAGGTTGCCGCTGTTGTGCGGTGCGGTTGACGTCCGCCCCGGTCAGTCCGGCGACATAGGCCAAATACCCGGGCGCTAGCGGCAAGACGCAGGGGCTGAGGAAGGACACTAGCCCCGCGACCATGGCGATGGGGATCGCGAGGAGCAGCGATCCTTGTACAACAGTTTCGGCGAGGTCCATCAGGCACTCTCCGTGAGCAGTGGTTCGATGAGGCCGCGCAAGGTGGCGGCGCTGACTTCACCTAGAGCACGACCCGCTACCCGACCAGATTGGTCGATGATGATCGTTGAGGGGATCGCTTGCGGGGGCAAGGTGTCCCGGAACGACAGTTGCAGGCTGCCGTCGACATCGAGGATATGCGGATAGTCCAACCCGTTTTTGCGCACGAATGCCGCAGCGGTGGCTTCGCTGTCCCGCGTCGCTAGTCCAACAAACTCGACCTCGTCGCGGTCGGTCTCTTCGTAGACCTCGACAAGTGCTGGGGCTTCCGCCCGACACGGTGCACACCAGGATGCCCACACGTTGAGTACGACGACTTTGCCGCGCTGATCGGCCAGGGAGAACTCTTCACCGTCCAGCGTGGTGGCGGTGAGGTCCGGGGCTGGTTGCCGTTCATCTGGTGGCAGGGAGACCACGGTGCCGTCTCCGGCGACGAAGGCTTGCGCGGTGGCTTCGGAGGTCTCTTCATCAGAGCCGCAGCCCATGAGCCCGCCCGCCGCCAGGGCAGCGGCAGCGGTGACGCCGATGAGGCGCGACCAGCGGGTCATGATGGCTCCGTTCAGGCTCCTACGCCCTTGGTGGACTGTTCGACGAGATCGGCGGCGGGTTCGGTGTAGACGATGGCAGATAACTGGTCATCGTCGTAGATGAGTGAGGTCAGCGATGCCAGTGAGCATTGCCGGTTGCTCGGGTTGTGCAGGAATCGTCGGTTTTCTTTATCGAGGCGAGCGACCCAAATCGGCAGTTGGTGCGACACCAGGAGCGCTTCGCGTCCCTGCGCTTGCCCGCGAGCACGATCAATCGCCTTCGACATGCGTGCTGCGATTTCCTCATAGGGCTCTCCCCAGGACGGTTGCGTGGGGTTCCACAGATGGCGCCACGCCTTGGGGCGAGTCAGCAGCTTCTTGCCGTCTCCGACTTTTTGGCCTTCGAATACGTTTCCGGCTTCAATGAGGTCATCGTCGGTAGTGATCGGCAGCGAGTGTCGTTCCGCGCTGGGCTCTGCCGTTTCTTGGGCTCGTTCCAGTGGGGACGCCACTACGTAGGCGATATCACGGTCGGCGGTGACCTCGGCGATGCGTTGTGCCATCTGCTGACCGAGTTCGGAGAGGTGAAAGTCTGGGATCCGGCCGTAGAGCACGTCTTCGGGGTTGTAGACCTCACCGTGGCGTAGCAAGTGGACGACAGTCCGCTCGGTCATAAAAACTCCTACTTCTCGTTGTCTTTTAGGGTACGTCAGTCCACCGTCGCCGCAGCGCGTGCTGCCCGGGGGAGGGCTGCGGCGATTCGGTCCAGTGCCAGGTCGTCATGCGCCGCGGAAACAAACCACGCTTCAAAGGCCGACGGCGGCAGATAAATCCCGTCGTCCAACATCGAGTGGAAGAACGCCGCGTATTGCCTGGTGTTCTGTTGTTGCGCCGCGTCGTAGTCGGTCACGGGGCCCTCGCGGAAGAACACGCTAAAGAGGCTGCCAGCACGCTGCAGTTGATGTGGCACACCCGCTTCGGTGAGGGCCTCGGTGGCCAGTTGCCCGACGGTGTGGGCGGTTGTATCCAATGCCTGATAAACCTCTGGTGAGCACAGTTGCAAGGTGGTGAGCCCTGCGGCCATCGCCAACGGATTGCCACTGAGCGTGCCGGCTTGGTAGACCGGTCCTTCCGGAGCGAGTTGCGACATGATGTCGGCCCTGCCGCCGAAGCCCGCGGCTGGCACCCCGCCGCCCATCACTTTGCCGTAGGTGAACAGATCAGCGGCGACACCTTCATAGCCGTACCAACCCGCGGCGCTGACGCGGAATCCGGTCATCACTTCATCGCTGATGAACACTGCCCCGTGCCGCTCACACAGTTGAGACAGTCCGTCGTTGAATCCCTTATCCGGCGGCACAACTCCCATGTTGGCCGCAGCGGCTTCGGTGATGACTGCGGCGATGTCGGAATCGCTGGCCATGACGTCGGCAACCGCACCGAGGTCGTTATATGGCAGCACGATTGTGTCGGCCGACTGTCCAGGGGTGACACCGGGAGAGTCAGGTAGCCCGAGAGTGGTGACCCCACTGCCGGCGGCGGCGAGTAAAGAATCCACATGGCCGTGGTAGCAGCCAGCGAACTTGATGATTTTGGATTTGCCGGTGTATCCGCGGGCGAGCCGGATCGCCGACATAGTGGCCTCAGTTCCCGAGGAAACGAACCGCATCCGTTCCACAGGCGCTACCCGGGCGATGATCTCTTCCGCCAGGTCAACTTCACCCGGGGTGGGGGTGCCAAAGGTGGTTCCTTCGACCGCTGCTTGTTGGATGGCCGCGACGACCTCAGGATGGCCGTGACCCACGATCGCTGGACCCCAGCCACCCACCAGGTCCACGTATTCCACGCCGTCGGCGTCGTATAGGTACGGGCCGGTACCCCGGACCATAAATCGCGGGGTACCACCGACGGCACGAAATGCTCGCACGGGTGAGTTCACACCACCCGGGGTTACCGCGGCGGCGCGTTGAAACAGCAGTTCGGATTGATCGATCACATTCTGAGCCTAGGGTCTGAACCGCTGGTCTGCCTGACTGCCCTATTCCTGGGTAGAGCTGTCCCCGGAGGTGTCGCCGTCGGAATCGGTATCACCCGGACTACCGGAGTCAGGTGATTCGGGCGCCGTCGAAGGTTCACCCGTCTCGTTGCCTAATTCTGGATTCACCTCTTGAGCCAGTTCGACAATTTTTTCTTGTGCAGCCTGATAGGCCTCTACGCCGTCCGCCGTGGTCTGTTGATCGTTAGCGGTAACTCCTGCGCCGATAAGCAACATCGCTTCACCCGTTGCAGTGGCCGCTTCTGTGAGAGCTTCGTTGTTGGCTAACCGACC
>PAAU01000064.1 GCA_002699445.1 Micrococcales bacterium
GAAGGCCACTTCGTGCAAGAAAGTGGCGACACCGTTGCTCGAGCGGCATTGGAGTCCTGGGCTATCTGATTCCTTGGGCACCAGCCGCTAAGTTTTTCCTATGGCGACATTCAGAATCCGAGGACAGGAATTTGGCGGAGTGCCAAGGGATTACTGGCAACAACGCAACGGACAGCTGGATCCCGAGCAGGATTACTTAGAGATCTATCGCAATCTGACTCAGTACGAATTCCCCTGGGAGACGCTACAGGCTCTCAGTCTTGCGCTCTTTCGAACTTTTGCTGTTCCCAGCATTGGGGGACTGCTGGATCGAACCAAAGAGTTCCACCGGCACACCCAAAAACGGTACGACGACACTAGCCTCCTCCTCGAACAGCCCACAACTCACGGCTTTTCCAGCGACGAGGCCCGGGACGCTATTCGGCGTATTAACCAAATGCACCACGCTTACGACATCTCCAATGACGATCTTCGTTATGTGCTCAGCACTTTCGTCGTGGTGCCAGTGCGTTGGATCGGGCAGTACGGGAAGCGAGAGTTGGATCCCGGTGAGCTCACCGCGGTAGTGAGGTACTACCAAGAATTTGGGGCACGGCTCGGGATAAAGGACATACCAACGGACTACCCGGCCTTTAGCGCCCTTATGGATGAGTACGAAGTCACTCACTTTGTTCAAACCGCACCCTCTCATCGAGTCGCTGAATCAACACTCGATTTAATGGTGACTTTTTATCCCAAGCCATTGGCCTCACTTGTGCATCTGGCCGCCCGATCCGTCATGGATCTCCCTCTTTCTGCGGCGTTGGGCTACCGCCCACCACCCCCGCTAGCGGCTCGGACAGTTGACGCATCATTACGGGTGCGCGGTGTCCTCCTTCGCCTCTTTCCGGCACGCCAAACTCCAGCTTTAGTGGAGAACTACAACCGCATGCGCAGTTATCCCGGTGGATTCGCACTCCGGGACCTCGGCACTTTCCCACAGACGAAATCACACCGCTGAGCTAGGGCACGAACGCCGGGGTGGGACACCTCACAGGCACGCCGAGTCAGTTCAGTTGGTGGCCCGAAGTTACCCGACAGTAGTATGGAAGGACCCAAGACCGGGAAATTACTGTCTGGAGGACGCATGGAGGAATTTTTGCCACCCGACGCGTTGCGTTGGGGTGTCGGAATCGCCATCATCCTAGTTGCCGTTATCTTTGCGGCCCGCCGAGCTAAATTCCTCGTGGATCTTATCCGCTCTGGCAACAAGATGTCAGGTCACGAGACTACCGTTCCCGCCACTCTTGAGGTGGAGGCGACTGAGGTACTCGGCCAGAAAAAGTTACTCAAGTGGGCCGTTCCAGGCATCGCGCATGTCTTTGTTTTCGTTGGTTTTCTCGTCTTGGGAATCACCGTCCTCGAAGCCTTCGGTGAGATCTTCATCCACGGATTCGCTTTCCCCTTTATCGGGACTTGGCCGGTAATCCGCTTCCTAGAAGATCTTTTCGTTGTTCTGGTTCTCATCGGCGTGATTATCTTCCTGTTCATTCGACTCAACGACCGGCCCTCGAATGAGGGTCGGTGGTCCAGGTTCTACGGTTCTCATACTTCGGGCGCCTGGCTCGTGCTCTTGATGATCGTCAACGTGATTTGGACCCTCGTCTTGTACCGCTCGGCCAAGATCAACTTGGAAGAGTACGCCGGCGACGCTGAGGCAGCCGGCATGTCGGGCGCTTTTGTCTCGCAATGGGTCGCGCCTCTTCTCGCACCACTCGGTCCAACAACAAACGCCTGGCTTGAGGTGATCGGAGTATGGCTACACGTCGCCGTTATTCTCGGCTTCCTCGTTTTGGTCCTGCACAGCAAGCACCTCCATATTTTCACCGCTCCCGTTAACGTCGGCGCCTCCAGGCGTCCCGATGGTTTGGGCCCACTGCTCCCGATGTATTCCGATGGCGAGCGGATAAATCTCGAGGATCCGCCTGACGATGCCACTTACGGCGCTGGTCGCATTGAGGATTTCACCTGGAAGGGTCTACTCGACATGTCGACCTGCACCGAGTGTGGGCGCTGCCAGTCCCAATGCCCGGCGTGGAATACCGAAAAACCGCTATCACCGAAGTTGATGATGATGAATCTGCGGGATCATGCTTTCGGTAAGGCTCCCTACATGATCGCCGCGAAAGAAGCCAACGACGGTCAGCACCCTGAGTACGGTGAGATTAACGAAGACGTGCTGGCGAAGATGTCGGAACCGGTCCAGCATGAGGTTGCTCGCGAGTTGGTGGGTTCACGTCCCGATGACGCCAATCGCGCCACCGACGGGTACGACGCCTCTGGTCATCGCTCACATGACGGTCCTGTTATCGACGAAGAGGCCCTCTGGTCGTGCACCACCTGTGGAGCATGTGTCAACCAATGTCCAGTAGATATCGAACACGTCGATCACTTTGTGGACATGCGACGTCACCAAGTCATGATCAACACCGAGTTCCCCAGCGAGCTAAATGGGCTTTTCAAGAATCTTGAAAATAAAGGCAACCCCTGGGGTATGAACGCCAATGTACGTAACGCTTGGATTGAGGAAGTCGACTTCCCGGTACGAGTCTTCGGCGCAGAGGGCGAAGACAAAATTCCCGACGATGTGGAATACCTGTTCTGGGTCGGCTGTGCTGGGGCCTATGAAGACCGGGCCAAAGAGACGACTAAGGCAGTGGCGGAGCTTTTGCACACGGCCGAAGTTAACTTCATGGTTCTCGGCGAGGGTGAGACGTGCACCGGCGACCCGGCCCGAAGGGCAGGCAACGAGCCCCTCTTCTTCATGCAGGCCTACCAAAACGTTGAGGTCTTGAATGAAGTAGGCGCCAAGAAGATCGTGGTCACCTGCCCGCACTGCCTCAATACACTCGGTCGGGAGTATCCCGATTTCGGCGGCGACTACGAAGTCATTCACTACTCACAACTGCTTCATTCGTTGGTTTATGAGGAACGACTAGTTCCGATGAAGCGGGTAGACGACACGGTCACCTATCACGATCCCTGTTATCTCGGACGCCACAACAAGATTTACACTCCACCTCGCGCGCTGTTGGAATCTCTTCCCGGAGCAAACCTGGTGGAGATGGAGCGTTCTGGTGAAAAATCCTTCTGCTGCGGCGCCGGCGGTGCCCGAATGTGGATGGAAGAAACGTTAGGTACCCGGGTAAATCAAAACCGTGCGGATGAGGCGATCAGCACCGGAGCTAGCAAAGTTGCAGTAGCCTGCCCCTTCTGCTCGGTCATGCTCAACGATGGCGTTACCGTCCGACAGCAGGAAGGTGAAGCCGAAGACGTTGAGGTCGTGGATTTGGCATCGCTGATGCTTAGCTCCGTGAAGGAATCCTGACAGCGACGGTCCCGACTAGGCGGACAACTCCAGTAAGGAGAACAGCACTAAGAAGGCGCCGCCAAGCAGGATCGCCGCAAGACCAGTCACGAGGCCTGTCATCGCCATACCCAGCCCGCGAAACTTCGTGCCGGGACGACGCAGGCGACGTCTGGCATTGAGCGCCATTACTACTGCGATCACGCCGAGTACTGCGCCAAGACCCCAGACGCAAGAAAAGATAATCCCCGTTACGCCGCAGATCATTGAGGCGACAGCGGTGCTATCCGTGGGGCCAGTGGCCGGTTCTACCGGGGCCACTGCACTGGTTTCTACCTTCACCGGTTCAGAAGCGTACAAGGGCACGTCACTCACCTGCTGTGTTCCTGAATCACTAAGGAAAGGATGCGGTGCTGCTTCAACCACCTGTTGATCATCCGCAGGAATTCCATCGCCACCGATACGATCGGGCACAGCGTCCGATGTACCCGAAGACGATTCCGCGGGTCGGTCCGGTTCTGGTGCTGTTCTGGGATCCCGGCTCGGCTGACCCGCTAGTCCGGGAAAAGGAACGTCGGATAACTCTGTCGCCTGGTCCGGAATGCTCGGCGGCTCTTCAGGAGTAGACACTCTCGACCTCTCGACCTAGACGTGATTGGTGACTGCGCTGTCTTCCGGCAGATTACCCTCGATGGCTACTGACCTAGTCGTTGCCCCGTCTTGCCTCAGACTATGGCCCACCGCGTTGCTACTGCAGGTAGCACCCTTCCTCAACTACCGAAGGCTGTGCTAGCGATCCCGAAAACGAAGAGCATGGCCACCCACACCAGTACTACCGCCACCGCAATTCCCACACCTATCCAACCCATGACAATTCCAGCCGACGCTAAACCATCTCCTTGCTCTCGGGAGCCAGGCTGCCGTATTGAGGATCGCGCGTTGTAGCCCAGTATCAATGCCGCGATGGACAGCACGAGAGGACACGCTGTCACGCCTAAAATCCCGCAGACGAGAGCAGCTACTGCCGAACCATTCGTAGGGCCGACAGCTGATGTGGGTGCTGGGTTACTTTCCGAGGGTGACGCGGGCCAACCTAAGCCAGCTGGGACTGACTCTGAAGTTGGTATCGACCGGCGAGAGTCTTCGTCCATCGTGTTTTGCATTGGGTCACCAGTAGAACCGTCCGGAATCGGTGTAGTTGGGTCGCTGTCGCTCTCATACGGTTCCTGCGGATCACCATCCGTTGCGTCGGGCGACATATCCAACTCTCTTTCTCAACGACCACTTGGACTTAACCGGCACCTGGATGTGGGGCCGACTCGGTGCCGCTTCACTCCCCGCACCCAACTACCAACGACATCCCCAGCTAGCGTCATAGTGTACTGAGTCAAGGTGCTAGTTCTGATCCTGGCAGGTTCCGGAGAACCGTAAAAATGAGGAATGTGATGCCGACGATGAGCGGGATATTGACCCAAGTAGGCCCGATCCTGCCCGGTAGAAATCTGCGTCTCGCTTTCCCCCTGGGCAGCCACTGAAGTACCGCCCACGCCACTAGGGCCACGATCATTGGAATAAGTAGCAGGTTATGCCCAACGGTTGCCGAGATATCGCCCGAAGTTAAATCGGCCATTCCACGCAATGTCCCGCAGCCAGGGCAATACGACCCGAATAGCAGCAGCGACGGACAGACTCCGAAAGAACCTGGCTCGTGCGGATCTCGCAAAGTCACTGCCACTGCCGTACCTATCACCACAAACAGCACCGCGCCCGCCTGTACTCGTTGCACGGGATGGCCAGCGTGCGGCTCCGTCGGGTCATCTACCGACGGGCTAACCTCGGACGTCGTATATCGATTCATGACCAACTAAACACTGGGCCCTGTGTCAGTAGGTCGTCGTATCGGGCAGGCTGACGCCAATAACGACGGCAAAAAAGACTCCGATAATCCAAGAAACAACGGCGACTACGGCCGAGATAATCGCCCATCGTTTAGCGTTCTGCGACGCAGCTTGCGCCCCAGCATAATCACCGCTGGCGAAGGCTCCATCAACCTTGGCTGCAAAGACAATGCTCACAATCCCGAAAGGCAGACAGCAGAACAATGTGGTCAGAATTCCCCACACCAGGTAGCTAGCCGGCTTCTGCACCCCCGCAGGTTGCTGACCGGGGGGTGGTCCGGCTGGGGGCGGTGCTCCAGGTGGTGGTGAGTTTCCGGGCGGTGGCGGTGTCCCTGGCGGTGGCGGTGTTTGACTCATTTCAGCCCCAATCTCATTTCGCAACAGGCGAATCGTTTATGGGGTCACGCGATGCGACCTCATTTGTGTGTATAGCGAACAGTTCGGCCTGTCTCAACAACAGCGAATTGCGCACTGGCGTTGGCAGCCATGACGGCTACCAACTCGTTAGCGAGAACCGACGAACCAGAAACCGCCAAATAGCCACACAAATATTCCGATAACCCCAAGGACGATACCGACCGTCGCGCGACCGTCACCACCTAGGCCGCCACCCGAGGCGGTGATCGCTTTCTTCGCGTTATAGCCAAGCAGAAGAGCCGCTACGGAGAACACAAAGGGGAAGCAAAAGAGACTTAATATGCCGCACACCAGCGATTGGGTCGCTGACGGTACAACTTGTCCAGAGTCACTCATTTGTCCTCAACTCTCATCGTTCGGAACCTGGTGTGGGTTATCGGGATTCCTACCGCGGTTAAGCGGCGACGGGCTCTCCGCGTAGTGTCCTGAAGGTATAGGCGTGAGCAAGTAGTACCACCGGATAGGCGACGAGTAGCCCGACTCCGCATAGTAGGGCGCCGATAAGTAGCGCCAGTAAAGTCGCCAGGAAAAGTACCAAAATATTGGCCAGGTGTTTATTCACGAAGGTAACGCTAGCTTTAATCGCATCCCAAGGACCCATATCTTCGCCGAGCACAAAGTAGATGCAATATTGGGCAAAGAAGATCACGATCAAACTCGGGATAATACAGAGCACAAAACCAATTGCGGTGAATACCGCAACGATAAGCGCAGCCAAGATAGCCGGCCCCAGTAGTCGGGTATCGAAGAACTTGCCGAACTCCAGCCGGCCCGTATCGGTATTTGACAGCCCGGCTCGCACGAACTGAACACTGATAATCCAGCCGACCACGATGAATGCGATTCCCAATAAAAGCGTACCGATGGAGCCAATGATCAGTACACCAGAGTTGGTCGTTCCATTCCCCGCGTCCGCTGCAATAAAGAAGGCTGCACTTATCAGTCGAAATACAACTTGAATCGCCACCCCGATCAGAAACAGTACGATTGTGCCGCCCAACCAGGCGCCTACGTTTTGTTGAAACTTAGTCCAGCCAAAATTAAAGGCGTCGCTGACTGAGTAGCCGCCGGTTGGCGGTGGCGGTGTGCCGCCGTCGGGTGAAGGTGGCGGTGGAGGTGGAGGTGGCGGTGTTGCGCTCATCGATTCTCCTCAGTCGCCGATACCTACGAAAATAGCAACTACACCGGCGACTTTCTTCCGATGACTACACTGCGAGTCTTAGCCCACCCCAGAGTCCAGGTAGGGGAAGTACGACAAATTTCGGACTAACCAGAAGACACCAAGGAATGCCAGTGCGGCCGGTACCACCAAGCGATCAATAGATCGGCTCCACCGCAACACTACTGGTCCCTGAGTAACCCGACGAAATACCCACCAGAAGAACCCGAGTACGGCTGCGCCAAACATTACCGGGACCAGAACGTTGTGATCAAAGGCGCTTGCCAAGTCCCCTTGCATCAGCGCATGGGTGCCACGCAGACCGCCACAAAATGGACAGTCCAACCCGGTGGCTAGCAGGAGAGGACAGGGAGGGTAAAACCCATTGCCGTCCGGTGGAGCTAATGCCAAGACGGCGCAACCGGCAACGGCTGCACCCGTGAGACTCAGTACCGTTCGATCCACGACCACCTGGTCGGTGGGCGACGGATCTAACTGGTCATGACTCACGACACCAGAATAACTCCACTCGCCGCTAGTACCCTCACAATTACGGCGCCCCCCGCCAAAAGACAGGGGGCGCCGTAATTGAAGAAATCAGGCTGCGACCGGCTCGCCTCGCAACACCCGGAAGGTGTAGGCGTGAGCCGCTGCCACAACCGGGATAGCTACGAAAAGGCCGATCCCGCAGAGCAGGGCGCCAATGAAAAGCGTCAACAAGCTAGCTAGGAACAGCACAACAATATTTGCAAGGTTCGCATTCACGAACGCGAAACTCGACCTGATCGCATCAACTGCGGAACCTTGACTCTGCAGAGCGAAAAACATATAGAACCGAACAAAAAAGGCAATAACGATCGTGCCCACGAACCAGATCAGCCAACCGATCAAGGGAATGAGCCCGATGATGCCGAGTACGAAATACACGACTGCCAGGATCAAAGCCGCCACAACCACGGTGCCTAATCTTTCCGTTTTGAAGAAAATCCCTACCTCAATCTTGCCGCGATCCGTGATTCCCAGCGCAGCTCGGATGAACTGCGCGGCGATGATCCAACCGACTATTCCGTAGATCACATACAAGATCACGCCCACAATGGCAGTACCGATACCCCCATCGGTTGAGGTGAACTCCAGGGCCCCATTGGCGGTCTCCACGCTTGTAGTTGAGGTGGAAAGCGTCGGAAGTACGAGTAAGAACCCAATGACGTAGATCAGGATGTAGACGCCGATCGCGATCAAGCATCCGACGATCCACGGTCCGACATTTTGCTGGAATTTAGTCCAACCGTAGTTAAAGGCTGCGGAAACCGAATAGCCGGCAGCAGGGGCCGGGGAACCACCAGGACCGGGTGGTGGTGTTCCTCCGCCTGGTGGTGGGGGTGGTGGTGTTCCTCCGCCTGGTGGTGGCGGTGGTGGTGTTCCTCCGCCTGGTGGTGGTGGGGGTGGGGGTGTTCCTCCGCCGGATGGTGGCGGCGGTGGTGGTGTATCGCTCACAAAGACTCCTCAGTTTCCGACTTGTCTGAAAATAGCAAGCAGAACGCCAATCGCCCGATAGGCGGGCGGAGTTTCGGCGATGTTTTCCGGTGATGCAGTGGAAAACGGGCCGATTGGAGCATCAGCGGCGGTTGCGCTGATATTGCGACGCAACGGGTCCCACTTGGCCAACGTACTTGGAATTCAATCCTGGGTGGCCGTAGGGGCGCTCAGCTGCTCGATCGAGTCGGTGAAACGACAGTTGCCCGACCCGCATCCCTGGCCACAACTTGATCGGAAGCGTCGCGACGTTTGAGAGTTCCAGCGTGATCTGCCCACGTGGCCAACCCGGATCTACGAAGCCGGCGGTCGCGTGGATGAGAAGACCTAATCTCCCGAGCGAAGACTTTCCTTCCACTCGCGCCACTAAATCGTCAGGCAGGCCGATCGCCTCATGTGTTGTTCCCAGAACGAATTCGCCAGGATGAAGAATGAAGGGCTTATCTGGCCCTACGTCGACCGGCTCCATCAGCTCCACCGACTTGTCGAAAGGATCTATCACTTCGCTGGTGTGATTCCGAAAGACCAGGAATTGGTCCCCGAGCCGAACGTCCACACTGGCGGGCTGGATTTGCTGATCCTCAATGGGATCGATGATGAGCTGTCCGTCACTGAGTAACTTTCGAATGGAACCGTCCGAGAGGATCATTGTCGAAGAATACGTCAGGTCTTGACATTGGTGAGACACCCTGGCCTGACTGAGTCCCGCCATAAGTGGTGGCGTCTTACCCAAGATGATTGGGCCCGAACATCCTCTCACTTTTTTACACATTCCCTTTTTCTAATGATTTCAAACCTACGACGGACAACATCACCCGTTCGGACTAACGAATGATCACGGGTCGGTTCCCATTGCTCGTCAAGGTCTGACTTGCTGCTTACCGGGGAGATACTTGGGCTTAGGAGAGTGTAACTATGGGAATGATCGTGATACGGGCCACTGGGTGCCGCCCTGATTCGACGCATAAGTCATGCCAAAACGGGGAAGTCTCCTAACGTGGCAAGTAATCAGGATCCTCGATCCAGTTCACCAAACGATGGCTGGGAGCCCGACTCCCGGTCGTCACGGCCTGCGCAGCATGATTCGGTAAACCAGGAGTCACTTACTGACTACGAAGATTTTTTCCGACAAGACTCACGCGGCCGCCTACGATCCGAAAGCGAACGAACCGCGGAACATCCGGCAGTGCCAGCTGAAAGGTACCCAATGAATGAGGGCGGCGGAGTGGCGACTGCGCCCATTGCGCCATCGGAACCAGCAGGTGACGAACCGAAACCCAAGGGCAAGAAACGAGTACGACGAATCTTGCTGTGGGTCCTAGCGGGATTTCTTGCCTACTCCCTCGCGATCACCGCCGTTTTCGCGTTTTCGGTGACCAAAGTTGAGGCAATGCCCACCCAACAGGTAGCGGGGACTTCGGGTACAAACTATCTCTTGGTCGGAACAGACAATCGAGACAACCTGACAAAGAAGCAGCGCAAACAGTTGGGCACTGGATATATCGAAGGCCAGCGCACCGACACGATCATGGTCTTGCACGTTCCTCTTGTGGGCGAACCAACTCTAGTCTCGATCCCTCGGGATTCCTGGGTGCCGATTGAAGGCCACGGCTCGGACAAAATCAATGCTGCCTACGCTTTTGGCGGTCCGGCGCTCCTCGTCAATACGGTGGAGCGCACAACAGGATTACGTATCGACAACTACGTTGAAATCGGGATGGATGGAGTCGCGGAAGTCGTCGATGCACTCGGCGGCATCACGTTGTGTCCCAAAGCCAACTACAACGATCAGCGCAGTGGACTCAAAATCAAGAAGGGCTGCCAGGAAGTCAACGGAAAAACTGCACTGGCTTACGTGCGCATGCGCTATTCCGACCCGACCGGCGACATCGGTCGGGCTGAGCGGCAACGCGAATACATCGCCGCTGTTGGGAAAAAGGCCATGAGTCCTACTACCTGGCTGAACCCCTTTAAGGCATTCTCTGTATCCAATGCTGCCGCAGATTCTCTCACCGTTGATGAGAGCACCGGCATCTTTGACGACACCCGACTCGCGGTGGCACTAGGAATGATTTCACTGGAACGAGGGGAATCAACGTCAGTCCCGATTGAGACCGATGCTTACTGGGTCGGTGGGCAACAGGCAGTTAAGTGGGACACACCTAAGGCATTGAAGCTGTTCGAATCACTGGCGTGATCGGTCAAGTCCGCCTGCTCAACTAACGCCAGTCCTTGCATTCGGCCGTTGTGAGGTGAATCTTTGGGTTAGCACTCTGGGAGGATCACCATGGCGGACAAAAAGAACCGAGCGCCGATCATCACCTTGATAGTTGGGCTGTTGCTGTTGGCTGGCAGCATCGCTTGGGGTGCATTTGCCATCACAAGCGAGGTCAGCAAACTACTACCACAGCAGATTTGGACCTCCGGCGAGCCCCAGTCGGTTCAACTGGAAACGGGAGACTGGGCGGTATACGCAATCCCGACAGGTGGCGCTGGAAGTGACTCAACCACCGTCGACTCCAGTTCCATCTCAGTCAGCGGTCCAAATGATGAATCTGTCGCCACAACCTGCATCTCTTGCAGTGCAGTAACACAAAGTACGACGGTGAACGGCGAGGAGTACATCGGCGTCATTGAGTTCAACGCAGCCACCGCCGGCACTTACACAGTTGATGTCAAACAAAAGGGTATTAGCGTTGCTGTTGGTCGACCTATTCTTCAATCCGCCGGATCACTCTTCGGGAGTATCGCGATAACCGCCCTTCTCGGCGTTCTCGGATTCATCTTGGTCGTTTCCGCCATCATCTGGTTGTTCGTCGTGTCCACCAACAGAAAGAAGGTCGCCGTCCCTGAAGGCTCTGCGCCACCACAGTCTGTTTCTCCGGCGACGGAAAAGAACATCACCCCACGCGGGTGGTACCCCGATGCTGGTAACTCAGACCAACTGCGGTGGTGGGATGGTAAACAGTGGACCGAGCACGTCCGCTCCCAGGACTCGCAAACCTAAGCGTCGCCGCGCTTCTTGTCGCGCTTCTTGTCTAGCTTCTTGTCTCGCTTCTTGTCTCGCTCCTCTGCCTGCTCTCGCTCACGCTCACGCTCCTCAGCGAATTCCTCGACGAGAGCTTCGGGTTGCTCGGCAGCCCTCTCGTCAAGTAGGGCCCCTGCTCTCGCTTTCGAGTATGTGAAGTAGATGACCAATCCAATAGCCAACCAAGCCAACAATCGCAGCCAGGTCGCGAACGGGAGCGTCATCATGATGATCAGCGAAGTCACGATCGACAAGATGGGGAAGGTGTACCCACCCGGGACCTTAAAGTTACGGGGCAGATCGGGTCGGGTCTTGCGCAAGACGATTACCGCCACCGAAACGATAATGAAAGCCAGCAGAGTGCCGATCGATACGAGTTCTACCAAAATGCTGGAGGGTAGTAGACCACTCATTATCGCGGCCGCTATGCCGCAGATGAGAATGCTGATCGTGGGAGTTCCTCGACCTGATGCGACGCGACCCAAGGCACTGGGAAGCATCGCGTCTTGCGACATGCGCATGAGAATACGGGTCTGACCGTAAAGCAGGGCCAGCACCGATGCCCCCAAACCAATGACCGCACCGACATCCACGATATCGCCGACCCAACCCAGGTTTACCGCGTCCAGCGCAGCTGAGAGTGCGTTAGGTGTGTTGAGCAGCGTGTAGGACACAAGACCAACGAGAACCGCGCCCACGGCAACATACAAAACCGTCGCAATTCCTAGTGAGCCGAGAACACCTATGGGAACGCTTCGTCGTGGGTTCTTCGCTTCTTGGGCAGCAGTACACACCACATCGAAAGAGATGTACCCATAGAACACAATGCCAGCCGCCGCGAGAACACCCGACCAACCGAACGCTTGAAAGTTGCCTTCATTCGGCGGGACGAATGGTTCGTAATTGCTTCCGGTTACCGCGAAAACACCGACGAGTACGAAAAGCAACAACGTACCGATCTTCACAATGACGAAAAAGGTAGTGGCTCGAGCGGATTCCTTTGCACCGCTGATCAACAACAGAGTTATCAGTAGGACCAGGATTACCGCCGGTAGGTTGATCCATCCGACTACGTCAGTATCAGAACCTGAAACTGGAGGATTAAGGATCTCTGGCGGCAAATCCACTCCCGCACCAGCCGCAAGATTAGCGAAGTAGGACGACCAACCGTTTGCGACGTTAGCAGCCCCAAATAAGTACTCAACCAGCAAATCCCAGCCAATAACCCAGGCCACAAAGGCTCCGAGTGCGGCATAGGCATATGAGTAAGTGGAACCCGCTAGCGGAATCATGCCAGCAAGCTCGGAGTACGACAAGGCACTAAAGCCGGCGACGATACCGGCAATGATGAAGGCGATTACTACTGCAGGGCCGGCTTTCGTCGCAGCAGCTTCACCCGTGACCACAAAGATGCCGGCTCCAACAACGGCAGCCACGCCCATGGCCACCAGCGGAACCGTCCCGATAGTCCTCTTTAAACCACTGGTTCCGGCATCAGCGTCTACGACTGCAGCGTCAATCGCCGCGTGAGTCGTATTGAGATCTCTGGCCATCCGGCCTTCCAGATCAGCCATCCACTGAACTCCTATGCACGATCAAACAGAAAGAGACAGAACTGAATCTGCCAGATGTTGGCGCTCTTGTCTCAGTTAATGACGGTGTCCTGGTTAATCGCGGGTCAGCCAGTCACTGAAAACCTTTGAGCACCGCCAGCACACGATCATTCAGCTCTGGTTCGCTGATCGTGACACGGATACCTTCTCCCGGGAATGCACGAACCAACACCCCGGCGTTGGCGCATGCCTGAGCAAAGTCGTCAGTCGCAGCGCCAAAAGGTAGCCAGTAGAAATTTGCCTGCGTATCCGGCACTGGCCAACCCATGGCTCGCGCCTGAGCAACCACTCGGTCGCGCTCCCGCACCGTATCGACTACTCGTTGGGTCACTTCGCCGGTCTGATCCAGTGCCGCCACAGCAGCCGACTGTGCTAGATGATTGATCCCGAAGGGGGTGGCGGCCTTACGCAGGCCGGCAACTACATGCACCGGCCCGACGCCATATCCGACTCGCAGGCCCGCCAGACCATAGGCCTTGGAAAACGTTCGCAATGCCATCGCGTTCGAATACTGGTCAAGCAGACTCAGAGTGTTGCCAAAATCTGTACCCGACTCTCCTGCGTACTCCAGATAGGCCTCATCAATGACTACGAGAATATCCTTCGGTACCTGCGCCAGGAAGCTTCCAATATCTCGCGTCGGTATCGCTGGACCCGTGGGGTTATTCGGAGTGCATAGGAAAATAACTCGAGTTCGCTCAGTAATGGCGTCCACCATCGCCGGCAAATCATGGCGTCCATCGGGAAGCAACGGAATCTGAACCGACTGCGCGTGGGCCAGCGTGGTGACGATTGGGTAGGCCTCAAATGATCGCCAAGCGTAGATCACCTCATCGCCCGGTGAGCAGGCCGTCGAGGTGATCTGCTGGCAGATCGCTACCGAACCTGTCCCTAGGGCGATGCGATCAGCATCCACGTCTAGCTGCGCCGCTAAGCGCTGCAGGAGCTGGTTGGCTGCCGGATCGGGATACCGGTGACTGTCGGCCGCAGCCAGAGCGATGGCCTCGACAACCCCGGGCGGCGGGCCACCCACACTTTCGTTTGAGGCTAGCGAGACAGCGTCAGCGGCTCTAGCGCCGGCACGGTAACTGGGCAAATCCTCAAGATCCGGCCTCAACTTAGGCGATTGGTCCACTCGACCACTCTACGAGGCTGGGTTATTCGCCAGATCCACCCCGGCAGGCACTAGCGTTTGCACTATGGCTCGCTCTAGCAAAAAGCTCTCATTGCGGGCACTGCTGGCCAGCCTTGGCGCAGTAGGTCTGATCCTAGTGCTCGTGGCGGGAGCCGTTACCTACTTCAGTGTCGAACGGGTATCGCGCGAGACCGAAGAGGTGGCGCAGGTGTATGAGCCAGCAGCGACTGCATCCAACACTCTCACTCTGGCCACCTCGGATATGGAACGAGGGATCTCGCTCTACAGCTTGAGTGGGGATGAGGAGCTGCTGCTGCCTTACGTCTCGGGTGAACGACAATCCGAGATCGCTATAGAAAAAATGAGGCAACTACTCCCCACCGATCCTCTGGTGTCACCACTGATTGCAGCGGTGTCGGCTAGCCGTGCCGCCTGGTTAACTGATGTAGCCGAGCCAGTTATCGCGGAAACGCGAGACGCCAACCAGCGAAAAGCTCGCCAAATCTTGACCAGCGAAGCGAGCCTGGCCAACTACGAGCAATTCGTCACCGACGGCAAGCGAGTAAACAACCAGATCGAAGCGGAGTTGATCGCAGCCTTCGACGAGCTCTCTTCCCTCACAAGTCGCTTGGCGCTCCTACAGGGCATTGGGATCATGGTGTTACTCGTCGCAGTGTTGATGGCATGGCTGTTACTTCATCGCAGGGTTCTCGAGCCGCTGGACGAGCTGCGAATGCAAATGCGAGCAGTAGCTCGAGACCGTGAATTACAGACTCGAATCACCCCTAGCGGCCCAGGAGAGATTCAGGCGGTGGGCCGCGATGCTGAGCAAATGCGGCGACAGCTAGTCGACGAAATCGAAAATGCCGTCCGAGCCGACGAGGAAGCTCGCCGCGCTACCGAATCGCTCGATCGGAATGCTCCGGTAGTAGCCGCCATCATGCACGAGCTCGGGAGTCGAACCGACGCCCTCCCGGAGAAGGTCGAGGTGTACGGCGAGATTCATGCAGCCGAAACGGTTCTTGCAGGAGATTTCTGGGACTGCGTGTCGATGCCAGGTGGTCGAACTGCAGTTGTGATCGTTGACGTCGCCGGACATGGTGATGTGATCGGGGTAGCTGCGACTCGGATGAAACATCTACTTGCGGTTGCGCTAGCTTCAGGACGAAGCCCTGCATCCGCACTAGAAATTGCGGCTCGTCGACTAAGCGACGAAAACGAGCCGACCGCGACAGCAGCAATCATCGCGGTAGATCCCGGAACTCAAACGGTCGAGTGGGCGAATGCCGGGCATCACCCACCCTTCCTGCTTCAGAGCACGGGTGCAGTGACTCGCCTAGAACGGACGGGACCACTGCTGTCCTGGATGGGCGGACCATGGGGCGTTAAGTCAACTGATCTCCATGCCGGAGACCGCCTGATTCTCTTCAGCGACGGACTAGTGGAGTCACACGATCAAGCTGGCGAAGAGCTAGGTTCTGATGGCCTGCTTCGCCTGTGGCGGCAAGCGGAATCGAGTTACTCGACTCTTCCCGCTTTGGTACGCGGCCTACTGACGCTGGGCCGAGAACGAGCTGTGGATTGGGCGCGAGATGATGTCACCTTGGTCGCGCTGAGTTTGCAGGACTCGTCCCCGGAATAAGATCCATCGCTTTGCTGATTACCCTCGCTGACGCACGACCGTCATGATGACGTTCTGCGAATGCTCGACCTGCCACCGCCAACTCCTGAAGTCTCCCCCGATCGGCCGCGAGCTCGGTAACTTGCTGGGCCAGATTTTCAGGATCAGCCACACACAGCGGTACCTGTTCACCGTAGGCCTCGAGCGCTTCCGGTCCGGGATCGGTTACCAATGCCGCCCCAGATGCCATCGCCTCCACCCCCGCTACACCCAGAATTCCCATTCCCATTTGGTCGACGACAATATCCGCCTGAGCCATAATCGAGGGCACTTCGCTGTGGGGAATTTTCTGAAAACGTGCGTAGCGGATTACCCCTTCACTAGCTAACGTCCGAAGAACTGGATCAATGAGTTGTGAGCCCTTGAAGACCGAGGACGACGGTAAATGAACGACGAGCGGCGGTCGACTCGCATCTTGGTCGCTCCTGTTGATGACCGGGAAGAGATCAAAATCAATAACTACCGGCACCCAACTCGCGCCTGCCACAGTGCTGAGGAGGTCGGGAGTGCTCACCATCACCGGCCCCTCCCAAGCCGCTAGTTCTTCATGAACCACTTGAGCTGCCGCCTGGTACTTATCTCGAAGTTGTGCCGACTCCGGAGCGTTAAACGGGGACCACCGATGGGTTCGAGCATGCCGATCTGGGCGACGGATGTCTGATCCGTGGAAGATCATCCCGACATTTCTTCCCGCTGCTTGCAAAGCGCGGGCTTGGCGAAACCCAGAGCGTCGCGAAGCGATTCGTGCGGGATCTGGTGCAGCGATGGGAGTCGCAGATTCGATAATGATCGTCTCTGACCGAGCTACAAAGTTCAGGAAAAAACTTGACCTTCGATCTAGCGTGCCGAGAGCCGACCGGGGAAGAGTGTGGTCTGACGGATAGTCGAAGAACTGGTCCACGGTCGTTTCGGCCAGAGATTGTGCATCAAGCCCAGCATCCCGGAGCGCAGACGCCCACGCATAGGCTTGGCCGGCACTATTCGTTGCACCGATGAGAACCCGTGGCGCCAGCTCCACCGAGTTGCTGGGTGTCCCGATGAGACCCTCTAATACCGCAGCTAGCTTTCTTTCCTGCGACTCCCACGAATGGACGGTCTTTAATTCATCTGTAATCGCTGATCGGTACCGCGGCAAATCTGCGAGCACTTTCTGAACCGCCTCAGCGAGCGAGCGAGGATTCTGCGGCTCACTGGTCTCACCCAGTCCGGTTTCTCTGATGAAGTCACCTACGACACCGAGATCAGTCGCGACGATCGGTACGTCCGCGAGCATGTACTCGCGGAACTTGGTCGGGAGGGCGAGTCCGTGATTCTTCGACGGACGATGTGGAGCAAGCCCAATGTCCACAGTCCGCAAATAGGAGACCACCTTGTCTGCAGGGACATAATCGAGTTGGTGGAGCCTAGCCCCAACCCCTTGCGTATCAGCGAGCTTCTGCAACTCAACAAACGAGCGATCAGCAGGACTTAACAGCACAAGATGCGCGTCGGGAAGATAGCGCAACGAGGTAACCGCGTCTTGGACTCCACGTATTTCGGAGATACCACCGACATAGACCAAGAGCGGGGCGTTCATCGGGACACCAGCATCAGAGCGAATGTCCTGATAGCTCTCATCAATCCCGGACTTGGGAGCGTTTTCGACGACCACCGGCGCCTTATCCAAGCCAAACTCCCGCATCATCATCATCGCGATTTCATCCGAGACCGTGATGCGGGCATCTACCTCCCCAATGAACTCTTGCTCTACGGCCATCAACGCCGCGGTGTGATACGCATGTGGTCGTTCAAGACCCGGCGTCCACTCATGTGCGTCGTAGACTAGGCGAGTATCCAACCCACTTCTTTGGAGCCGGTTACGCGCCCTGACAGCGATTCCCAGCAGCGACGGATCGTGGACGTGAATGGCGTTCGGCAAGAGTGCATCTATAGCCGGCCCGAACTGTTCCTCCAGATCTCCGATCACGGGGAAGGCAGCCTCTGGGTCGGTCCAGGATGACTTTTTTCCCATCCGAGCGGCTTTTCGTTCGTGGTAGCGATTTCGTTCCGTCATGGTTGTAAAAGAACGGCGATTTTCGCGATAGATCGAACTCCGCCAGCGTGTGACTCGACTGCGAAAACGAGTACTGAGCCGCGGCTTCTGATCGGGTTCGATTCGCCCTAATTCTCGGTTCAACCGACGTTCAGCTTCAGTCCGGGCTGTCTGACTTCCGTAGCCGAAGACACGCGCCAGCAGCGAACTTGGTGGCGCCTGTCGCTGGGCCTGCATCGCACTCGGCACTACTGGCAATCGTATTACCAGCGCATTTCCTACCAGGAACCAATCTCCGGCAGGACTAGTTTCCGGAGCCCGCCCCAGCAGAATCGATTGATAGCCAACCGCCGCTAACGACTCAGCCACCTTCTGCACCCGCGAATCGCCTTCGACCGCATTCTGGACCAGCGAAACGACCGTTTGAGGTCGAGCTTCTGGATCGAACGTGAACTGTGGCAATGCCGCACGGCTAAGCCGCCGCTGATCTAGCAGATCGTGGACGGTGCGACGGGTGACCGGCGTTTCTCGGTCTCGCAGCTCCGACAGGATCCGAATGGAGATCGCCTGGTCCGCCAACACCGGAACATCCGGATGCCACTCACCCAACAGTTGGGCAAAGGGCAGGCACTTGTCGTCCCCGCATACGATCGTTTCCACTTCCTGCGCGTCAATGATGGCGTTCAACTCAGTCAGCGGCGCATAACTCCAGTTGTTGTTGTCCAGGCTCGAGTTTTTCCCGCTCGCCTTCGCACTGGCCCGTTTGGAGGGGGCCCGAGGTACCTTGATCTGCCGCACTTCACCGAGCCTTGCCAGTTCTGGATCGAGGGCGGTGTCTTTGCGAGCGGTGAGAAAGAGGATCATGATTTCGCTATCTCCAAGACTCGACCCACCGCTTCGTCTAGCTTGGCCGCACGGCTGAGTTGGGCGCCGAACTCTTGTGCCACGTACAGCTTCGCTCCATCATCACTGCGCCGATCCTCGATGGCGGCCCGCAAAGCGTCGGCAGCAGCTACCGGGTCATCCGGTGACGCCTGATAGAGGCGGGGGTAGTTGCCGAGCACTCGTAAGGCGTCACTTTCCTCGTCAACGAGCGCCACGATTGGCAATCCTGTCGCTGCATATTCGTAGGGCTTGCCCCCCGTCACAAACTGTCCTCCTTCCTTTACAAAGACGAGCACGTCTAAATCTGCATACTCCTCGGGCAGATCAGCTCTGGGGACGTGACCACGCCACTCGGAGTGGGGCGCCGCAGCGATGATGCCCGCAGCCTTTTGCCACCGTGGCGAGTTGACTTCAAAGCCCAGCGCGCCAATGAAGCGAAGCGGTTCAACTGCGTCGTCGGACTCGGCTACTCGATGCCATGCCTCGATCACATCTTCCAGCGGAAACTTGGTGGCAACTAGACCGACGTAGGCCGCTTTGATTCGCTCGCTCGGCTGCGTTGCCACCCTGGCAGGATCGACGGCCGAGCGATCCCACCCATTCTCGACAACGTGAACTTTGTCAGCGGACTGAGGAAAGATCTCCCGGACGCGATCAGCAATCGGAGGATTGACGAACCACATCTCGGAACAGTTCTCGATCCAATCCCTGAAGAAAACTTCCCGCTTAGCTTGCAGTGACGATTGCTTGCCGGAGTAGACGTCGAAGATGGAGCAATCTCTATCATCCAGTACGAGTGGGATTCCTTGTTCAAGGTAGAGCTGAGAAGCCGCTTCTAGATCAATGTACGGCGCTCCGGTTCCCAGAACCAACGAGATCGGTTTTCGCGCGTTCAGGGCTACCAGCTCTCGAGAGACTCGTGGCAGCCAATCGCTATAGACGAGTTCGGGAAAGATCAGATGTGCCGGATCGTTATTCGTGTTGCCCGCCCGACCTGCTGCTGCCTCCGCAGCAGACCAGTCATTCACAAGTGGCCAAGAGCGATCTGGGAAAAAGGGGATGCGCAGGATCTCTACTCGCGGATCAACGAGGGCCTCCAAGCTAACGTCCGCTCCGTAGTGCGTGAGGAATACTTCCCGGTTGGCCGTCACCACACTGACTTCGGCTCCGCTGGCTGCTAGAGCATTGGCAATAGCTAGGGGACGAAAAGCGCCCGATCCTCGAAACGGCGGGAAACCCCAGCAGACCAGCGCAATATGTTGAGGCCCTCCAGACACCGTCCGAGTATGGCACACCGACGGGCCCAGATTAGAGCACGAGAACCGCCCACAACGGTGGAATCTCGGCTCGGGACGGCCAGGCTGAGCCCAAGCTTTCGATCCCATAACCTGGTGCCAGTGCTTCTCACCCGACCCACTGGCATCACCGGAAAACGGGCAAACTGGTCCATTCGAGTCAGCTACTCCTCTCCAGCGACACAACTGCGACGAAGTTGGGAGCATCTCAGCGTGGTTTCGACACGAGGGTTAGGCAAGTCTGGGGTCAGACGAAAAAGCTTTAGGAGGACACCGTGAGCACCACAATATTTCTACTGCCCGAGCAGACTCGTTCTGCGGTTTCCATTGCCTCCGAACGAATCGACGGATTACTCCAGCACAGCAGCAACGTCGCTCAGTGGTGGGTAGACCTAACGATCCAACTGGACGATCTCTCGACTCGATTGATGGTTGAGGGCGAGCAAATGTGGCGGGGCCTGCGCAAGCAACTCACTGACGATGCGCCTCATTTGAGTTCACAGATAGGGCGGATCGATGACGAGCACGAAGCCCTAGAAGACGAACTATTGCGAGTGCGCATTCTCGCCGGTGAGGCCGCTGGGACTGCTGAACGGCTTCCGACCGTCACTAAGGCTGTGACCGAACTGATGGCCCGCCTCACCAGGCTCGACCAATGGACCACGCAAATTATGATCGACGCATATGAACGAGATCTTGGCGGCGAGGCCAGCTAGGACTTACTCAGTCCTCGCGGTAGCCAGCAGTAACTCGAGGGTCGCTGTCCCCCACAACTCGGGCCACCTGGGGAACGACGATCACCCAGGTAACAACGTGCATGACGGCGAGCCAAATGCGTGTAGACCAAGGAACACTGTCTGGCTGAGTCAGTGGTGAAGCTAGCGACAGCAGCAAAGCCAATGTCCCGAGCCAGAAGACCCAGTGCCGGCAGCCCTTCACATTGAGGAAAATCGCCGCGACTGCTGCTCCCGCAATGCCAGCGATTAGGGGTAGCACAAATGTAGCCGCCCAGGGAACCTCTTCTAACTGGCCAACCTCCGCACCCCGAAACGGCTGCTGTACCGCAAAATCGACACCGAACAGTGTGGCGACCAGTCGAATCACTAAACAAACAATCGCTGCGGTGAGCCCCGTTACCCAGCCAGCCATGAAGACATTGCGGGTTGTGGGTACCGAACTCATCGACGGAGCTACCCGGGTTACCGAGTCTTCATTTGCCGCCACTGGGTCTGCCCCCTGCGGAAGCTCCCCCGATTCCGCCTGATTCGCCATAGCCCCATTGTGCCCGATTTGCCCACCTAAGCGCGACCCCCGGTTTCGGAAGTCATTAATCCGGAGGCCATCGCGTCCGTACGACGAAGATTTCGAGGCGAATATGCGAATTACGAGGAAATCGGTACCTTCGGATCGTGGCGGAGAACTTGGAACAAACGACTAGTCCAGTGAAAACACCCGATAGTTCGGGGAAGACCCGGAGATTGCGGTGGCTCATCCCCGCGGTTCTGCTTCTGGTTTGGCTTAGCGTCGGTGGGGCATTTGGGCCGTACGCCGGCAAACTTGCGGAAGTCCAGGTCAACGATCAACTGCTCTTCCTACCCGAGAGTGCCGAATCCACCGTCGTCGCTAAGCTCCAGCAGGATTTCGCCGACGATGAATCTGTCCCGGCCGTGGTGGTCTACGAAGCCGAGTCGGGACAACTGACACCTGAACAGCTCGGTCAAATTCAAGCACTCAGTCAAGAGCTGACGCAGATCGAAGGAGTCACGGCTGAAGGAAGCGGTGCCGTTCCATCTGAGGACGGCCAAGCGGCCGTCACTTTTCTTCCGGTAGACGGTAGTGACGGCGAAGAGACTACTGCCGCAGTCGAAGCAGTTCGATCCAAGGTGGAAGCTAATCCCATACCTGGCGTAGCGGTCTTCGTCGGCGGTCCAGCCGGTTTCCTGGCTGACTTGACCGTAGCTTTCGGTGGGATTGACGGACTCCTACTCCTGGTGGCTTTGGGGGTGGTTCTTGTCATATTGCTCGTTGTCTACCGCAGTCCCATTCTGCCGTTCTTCGTCTTGTTGTCGTCCGTGATGGCTCTGGCCGTGGCGTCAGCCGTTGTCTACGCTCTAGCGGTCAACGACATCATTACTCTGAACGGCCAGGCACAAGGCATCCTGTCCATCTT
Source organism: Micrococcales bacterium (assembly GCA_002699445.1). Taxonomy (GTDB): domain Bacteria; phylum Actinomycetota; class Actinomycetes; order S36-B12. The sequence continues at coordinate 22,196 of PAAU01000064.1, forward strand.
GGTCATCGGGGCAGCGACCGACTACGCCTTGCTCCTGGTGTCTCGCTACCGCGAGGAGTTGCGACGCTACGAATCGAAGTACGACGCTATGCGCGGGGCCTGGCGGGGAGTCATTGAACCTGTTCTGGCTAGTGGCGGCACTGTCATTCTGGGCGTGCTGATGTTGCTGCTCAGCGATCTGAAGGTCAATCAGAGTTTGGGCCCGATAGCCGCAATTGGCATTGCATTCTCGATGCTGTCGTGTCTTACCTTTCTGCCGGCGATTCTCGTCCTTCTGGGCCGGGGCGTCTTTTGGCCTTTCCGTCCGGGTTTCGGGACTGTGGGCAACGAAGCCAGCGGAATATGGGCAGGTGTGGCCCGCTTCGTGGGCAGACGTTTCCGCGCTGTATGGATCACAGTGGCAGTAGTTCTTGCGGGTCTGGCGCTATTCCTGCCATCGTTCAAAGCCGATGGGGTGCCTTCATCGGACTTCTTTACGACGGAGGTGGAAACTACCGCAACCCAAGAGGCTTTGGAAAGGCACTTCCCGGCAGGGTCAGGTAGCGAGACCATCGTTATTACTCCTGAAGATGCGCTCACTGAAACCACGCAGGTCGTCCAAGGAACGCCTGGCGTCGCCCAGGTTGTTCCATTAACCGCTGAGCAAGGCAGCGGTCCGCCCGGATCAGGTGAACCTGTGGTCGTAGATGACCGGGTATTACTCAACGTCACCTTGACGAATGCCTCGGACTCAATAGCTGCTGAAGAGACGGTGGCGTTGTTGCGCAGCGAGCTCGACTCCGTGTCGGCAGACGCCGTGGTTGGAGGCCCGACTGCGGCTCAGTTCGATACTGTCGAAACCGCCCAGCAGGACGTGCGCAAGATCATTCCCATTGTGCTGATCGTCATTTTGATCGTCCTAATGTTGCTGCTCCGGGCAGTTACTGGACCCGCCATCCTCATCGGAACCGTTGTGTTGTCCTTCGCCGCCACGCTTGGTCTTGGAGCTATCGTTTTCGACCTCTTGGGTTTGCCGGGCGCCGATCCTTCCGTACCCCTGTTCTCTTTCGTTTTCTTGGTCGCGCTAGGCATCGACTACAACATTTTCCTCATGACTCGAGCGCGCGAGGAGACAGCTGGCCACGGCACTTGGGCTGGCATGTTGCGGGCGTTAGCCGTAACAGGTGGAGTTATTACCTCAGCCGGTCTCGTTCTGGCCGCCACGTTCAGTGCTTTGGCCGTATTACCGCTGCTGTTCCTGTTCCAGATCGCCTTCCTTGTCTCGGTCGGGGTCTTGATCGACACCTTCATAGTGCGATCGCTACTGGTCCCGGGACTGATCTTGGAGATCGGACCAAAGTCTTGGTGGCCAAGCAAACTCGGCAACGAGCCCGACTACAGCAAGCGGAACAACCCTGATTTCGTCTTCGCAGGGTCACCGTCATCGGAGGATCCCGCCGATTCTGACAGCAGCGCAGCGGTTGACGGTGGCAAGGCGAGCCCCGAGTAGCGGGTGACCGCTACTCGCATCGGTAGCTCGGGCGAGATCAGTCAGCCGTCTCCGCTTGCATCTCGTCGGTCCGGCGGGGGCTCAACCCGACTCAAATACCCACAACCAGGGAGGAGCTCTCACCACTTCTCCAGCCGTGCAGACTAATGCTTTTGGTGATTTGACCCACTTTTCACTCACTTTGAGACTGAAAACGTGCCAAATTCCCGTCTAGACCGCGATATCAGGAGCGCGGATTGCTGTTTGCGACGGAGTTGTGACGCAGCAAATGGGTCTGTGTGTTGCCTTTGTTACTCGTGAGTAGCATTATGGGAGTTACTGGCGGGTAACCCCGCGCGGCTCCCCATGACCGGGGCGTCCACCCCAGCCATTAGGGAGCAGGCAAATGAGTCACTACAAGAGCAATCTGCGGGACCTAGAGTTCAACCTCTTCGAGGTCTTCGGTGCCGATGATTTCATGGGTAAAGGCGGCTTCGACGAGATGGATCCGGATACGGTTCGCTCATTTCTGAAGCAAACCGAGGAGATAGCCACCGGCCCACTCTCTGACACGTACACCACTTCTGACCGCAATCCGCCGGTTTTTGATCCCAAGAACAACACGGTCACAATGCCAGAAGACTTCAAAGCCGCCTTCCAGACTCTGATGGACTCCGAGGGCTGGCGTATGGAGATTCCAGAAGAGATGGGCGGGATACCTACCCCTGCCAGCGTTCGCTGGGCCGTTTCGGAGCTGGTCTTGGGTTCAAACCCAGCCGCCTTCATGTACACGTCTGGCCCCGGTTTTGCCGGGATCCTGTGGGACATCGGTAACGAAGAGCAGAAAAAGATGGCGCAGCGCATGGTCGATGGTGGTTGGGGAGCCACCATGGTGTTGACCGAGCCAGACGCCGGCTCTGACGTCGGCGCAGGCACCACCAAGGCCTTCCCCAACGAGGACGGTACCTGGCGCATTGAAGGTGTCAAGCGCTTCATCACCTCCGCTGAGCACGACATGAGCGACAACATCGTCCACTTGGTGCTGGCGCGTCCGGTGGGAGTAGAGGGCATCGGAGGGCCGGGAACTAAAGGTCTCTCGCTGTTCGTAGTACCGAAATACATGTTTGATGTAGAAACTGGCGAACTTGGTGAGCGCAATGGGGCTTACGTCACCAATGTTGAAAAGAAGATGGGGCTCAAGGTCTCCACCACATGTGAAGTGACGTTCGGTGACAAGGAACCGGCCATCGGCTACCTCGTCGGCGACATTCACCAAGGCATCGCTCAGATGTTCAAGGTCATCGAGTACGCCCGGATGATGGTCGGTACCAAGGCAATCGCTGCCCTAAGTACCGGTTACCTGAACGCTTTGGATTACGCGCAGAATCGCGTCCAAGGTGCGGATTTGACTCAGATGTTGGATAAAACCGCTCCTCGAGTACCCACGATTGCCCACCCAGATGTTCGCCGATCTTTGATGTTGCAGAAAGCCTATGCCGAGGGCATGCGCGCCCTTGTCATGTACACCGCTTCGTGGCAAGACCGAATCGCTGCGGCAGAGATGGATGCGGATTCTGACATCGACGTCGACATGGCTGAGCGGATTAACGATCTGCTCCTACCCATAGTTAAGGGCGTAGGGTCAGAGCGCTCTTATGAGCTACTCGGCTCACAATCACTTCAGACTTTGGGGGGTTCGGGGTACCTGCAGGATTACCCTATTGAGCAGTACATTCGCGATGCGAAAATCGACACTTTGTATGAGGGAACGACTGCGATTCAGGGGCTGGATTTCTTCTTCCGGAAGATGGTGCGCGATCAGTTCAAAGCCGTCTTCTACATCGCTTCTCAAATTACCGAGACGGTCAAGGCCGGCGGCGAAGGCGATCAGTTGTCGGCTGAGCGCGAGATGCTGGGAACCGCTCTACAAGAGGTACAGGACACAATCGGCAAACTGGGCGAGTGGGCCATGGCGAGTCAAGAGGACATCGAGCAAATCTACAAGGTGGGTCTGAACACCACTCGTTTGCTCATGATGACCGGCGACTTGATCATCGGCTGGCTACTGCTACGGCAGGCTGAGGTCGCACAGGCTGCCCTTGACGCCGGCGCCGAAGGCAAGGACGCAGATTTCTACACCGGTAAAGTGGCCGTTGCCAAGTGGTTTGCACAGAATCGACTGCCGCTGATGGCTGCCGAAAAGTCTATGATGCTGAACACCAATCTGGACATCATGGAGCTGCCAGAGTCAGCCTTCTAGCCACCACCAATGCGTTCTGGACGTTAGTCCAGGTACGGGGCACTATTCGATGGTTTGATATCGAATAGTGCCCCGTCGCACATGTTGTGTCGGGTTCAGGCAAGATGATGACCAGAACCCCATGACAAACCCGTTCGCGCTACTACGAGGAGGACGCGGTGTCAGACCGACTATCGACGCTGGACTACAGTTTTCTCAGCCTAGAGCGGGGCGAACTCCCCATGCATATGGGCTCGCTTATGGTCTTCGAAGGCCCAGCGCCCACCTACGAAGAATTTCGTAGCGCTATCGCTAATCGACTGGATCTGCTGCCGCGCTACCGCCAACGAGTCCGCGAAGTACCGATGCAACTGAACGCGCCGGTCTGGGTCGACGATCCGCACTTCCAACTGGACTACCACCTGCGGCACATTGCTTTGCCGCCGCCCGGTGGAGAAGAACAACTGCAAGCTATCACCAGTCAACTCCTCGACCAGCGACTCGACTTGAGTCGGCCGCTGTGGGAGGCCTGGTTGATTGTGGGTATCGATGGCGATAACTGGGCGGTGCTCAACAAAACCCACCACGCCATGGTTGACGGTTTGGGGGGTACGGACATGATCGAAGCAATCATGGATCCCAAGCCTGGTGGTACCGAGCCTGAACCTTCGGACTGGGCGCCAACGTCTGAGCCTGGAAACTCCAGTTTGCTGACCGCTGCGCTGACCGATCTCATCAAGGAACCGATCCGGACGATCGAGCAGGTTGGCGAAGCTACTCGGGCACCCCGAACGGCCGCAGCGGCCACGGCGGCCCAACTAGCAGGCACGGTGAAAGCTGGAGACAAACTGTTCCATAGCGAGGACTTCTTGATCGGTCCCGTCGGTCCACATCGTCGCTGGACCTGGGTGGAGATGGATCTGGATACCGTCAAAGGAGTAAAGAATAAGTTTGGCGGCACGGTTAACGACGTGCTCCTGACTGCAACAACCGGCGGATTCCGAGCTTTGCTACTAGAGCGAGGGGAGGAGCTGGCTTCCGACGCAACCATCCGGACAATGATTCCGGTGTCGGTAAGACAAGGTGCTAAGTCCAGTGGTGGCAACGCCGTCTCTGCTGTTTTTACGGACCTACCCGTCGGTGAGCCAGATCCGATCGAGGTCCTAAACTTGATCCGGACCGACATGGAGCATCTGAAGCGCTCACCCGAGGCCTTGGCGGTGCCCGCCCTACTCAATGCATCGACCTTTGTATCTCCCGGCCTTTTATCGGCAGCCGGGCGCTTGGCCGCCCGAGTTCCACAACGATCCGTGGGTACCGTCACGACCAATATCCCGGGGCCCCAACATCCACTGTATTTTATGGGGCGATTGATGACAGGGCTCGTGCCATTCGTACCGCTCGGACCCCGGATCCGGGTGGCAGTGGCTTTGATGTCCTACAACGGTGGGGTGTGGGCCGGCATTAATGCCGACTACGACGCTGTGCCAGACGTGGAACAAGTCCCTGAAGGCATGGTCGCCACACTCTCTGATCTAGCTCACCAACGGTAAGTCCACGCTTAATAAGCCACATCCTCCTAGGGTGAGGGTGATCCTCCAGGAACCACCCCCACCAGGAAGGGTCGACTCCATCGGTGGGTTCGATGGTGGGCCAGCCCCGTAGTGGCTGTCCCTATGGAATCGATATAGATGTTATGCCCGATTCTCGTCGGACCAAACCTCATCCATTACCTATCGCGACCAATTATTGCCAACGCGAACCCTCGCCGATGGAAGGACCTATTGAAGGGCCCGTACCCCTCCATCTGCGGCAAAGCTGAGCAGCTAGACCTCGCGTTCTATTTCGCCGGGGCGCCAAGTCTTCTCGAACCACGGCTCTAGCGGACCATACAACCGAATGATCGCGAACCAGGTCTTGCCGGGTCGAGTCTGAATCCAGTTGCCTTCATTCTCTGCGGGGCGCTCCGAGCCAAAGGTGAGATTGACGCTGCCGTCTGCCTCGGTGACAAGATCTGGTCTCATGCTGTTCACGCTGGGAAAGGACTGATCCGGTGTTTGCAGCATTGACCGAGTTTGGACGTCGTATACAACTAAGGACCAGAAGTTTTTCGCGGGAACATCCGGTGGAATGTGCATCGAGTAGTTACGGTCGCCTTCCAACCAAGCGCCGCTGCTATCCCGTGCAGCTACCGCATACTGAGAACCAACCCCAGGCATTTTCAAAATCATTGCCGGGGTGTTCACGGTAGCCATGTAGAAGAACATCAGACGCGCATCGGCATCAACGCCGCCTGCGCCGTCATCGATTAAGTAACGGTAGTCATTGCCGTGGAGCATGTTGTACCACATGCTGTTTTCTTCACCGTACAAATACGCTTCTGGCGCCCGGGGGGCGAACGTCACAGCTCGGGCATACGAGTTACCCACCATGACACCGCGCTCAAGAACTGCGCGCTGCCGATCAGAGGGCTCGAAAGACTCACCTTTCCGGATCCCCAGCAGGCTTGCCATCCCGAGAATCTCCGGATCGAAGACCTCCGGTGGCTCTTTGTCGATAGTCCGGTGAATCTCTTCAAAAAATGACTCGTGATTGGAGTGAATAGTGTTCACTTCCGCGCCGGACATGTTCTTCCAGATCATCGGGGGTGGATTGTCTTTGTCTTTTAGCGCATAAGCCTTGATCCCATTTCGGAAAAGTTCTGATGCCGGTTTGGTATCGCCGTCAACCAACATCCCCCGGCATGGAACCCAGTTCACCCGAGTCGGGCTGTGGGCCACGAAGTAACTCTCGCCGTCGTGTTCTACGAGTTCGCCATTTTCGTTGTCACTCAGCGGACCTGAATAGTCCGGACCTAGCACCAAATACTTGCCGCCTTCGCCACGATCGGGTCCAGGTGCACCCATGTCAATCACAAAGGAGAATGTTGCATCGTTGATAGTGCTGGGCCCGCAGTTAGGCGGGATTTCAATAACAACTGGTCCCGATTGCTCAAGATCGAGGATGCCGAAAGCGTAGACAGTGTCGGTGTTGCCGGTCAGGAAGAGACTATTGGAGTCCATCAAGTCATCGAAAATCACCCACCGATTTTCAACCGGTCCAGCCTCAACGAAATCCACTAGTCCCTTGCGAATCGCCTCCAAGCTTGCGACGGGCACCATGCTGATGAAGAGAGAGGTAGCCCGATTGAAATCTTCCAGTTCATAGGCATCGGTCAGGCTCTCCAGGGTCGGGAAGCCATCGACAAAGGACAGCGACGATCCTGGAAGTTCTATGGAGTCTGGTGTGAGCAGATCTTCGGGGATCTCATTGTTGAAATTGTCAGTGGGCATGTTTGTCTCTCCTCACCTAATGCGAATTATTTCCGGNCGAGAATAGTGCACTTCTGCCGGGACCGCAGCGGGGGTCAATNGGTGGATTGCTCTCCCCTAACCGGATCACGAATGGTCGAATCCGTTTAGGGTCACAACTGANAAACCNGATAACATCACGACACCTCAATAATATGGAAAATATCCGCCATGAATAAGCGCCTGCTGAGCAGTCTTACCGCCATGATCTTCCTCGGTATCGGCGGCCCCTCACATGCTGGCGCTAGCTCACCAGCAGAAATCAGGCAGACCGAAGTGACGGCGGCTAAGCGCATTACTGCCGTTGGGTGGTTAACCTCCAGAGCGAAGGCAGCATCCGGGGAAATCGGTGCTCTCCGGGCTCTTGTGCGCTCTGGCGGTCAGCCGGTACGTAGGGTCGTCAAGCTGAAAAGAAAGGTCGCCAAGGGTAACTGGAGAACCGTGCAACGTAAACGAACTCGACCTGACGGTACGGTTCGTGTGCGACTTGGAACAGTCCGAAAAGTGACAAAGTATCGAATGTGGGTACGTCCCACCGATCGCTATCGAGGCCGGGCATCACGTGTCTTACTAGTCGCTAACTCGACGAGCCCGAGTGGTGAGAATCCGTATCTACCAACCACCCCCACCACGCCCGATAACGCAACAGATTCATCACCAGATACAGAACGACCCAACACCCCGGGTAGGCCCGGTTCTGCACAACCAACATCCCCTTCAGATCGAACAGCAGTATGCGATTCGAGTGCCAAGCATTCAATCCTTGGCCGGCTCGATTCCGGGCATCTGGACGAGGTATCTGGGGTGGCGGCAAGTGGCCGATCTAGCCAAAGATTTTGGGTGCACAACGACAGCGGTGACTCACCCTCGTTGTACGCGATCAGCTCGTCGGGTGCGCTGGAGCAAACCACACGTATTGCCGGCGTAACCGCCCGCGACTGGGAGGATATCGCCTTCGGACCCGGACCCGAGACAGGACAGCCCTATCTGTATATAGGCGATATCGGGGACAACCCTCGGGTGCGCAGCAGTGTGACGGTTCATCGTCTGCTAGAACCTGCGCTTGGCTTAGGCTCACTCACCACTGCTGATGTCGACAGTATTGTTTTGACCTACCCCGACGGACCGCACAATGCCGAGACATTACTGATTGATCCCTGGGACGGTTCGTTGCTCATTGTTACTAAGACCTCTGCAGGGGTAGCACAGCTTTATTCGACCGACTATTTCGGGCCTGGTAGCCACAGTCGTTCCCTTGTCCACCGTGGATCGGTCGAGGTGACAGAAACAGCCACCGCAGGAGACGTCTCGCGCGACGGGTCAAGTGTGCTGATTCGTGGTTACAGCGGACTATACGGATGGCAGCGCACAGGAAACGAACCCCTCTGGTCTGCGTTATCAAGACAAGCTTGCGTGATGGGTAGCGTTAACGAAGTACAAGGGGAGGCGGTGGGGTTTCTCGCTGATGACTCTGGTTATCTCACCATTAGCGAGAAAATCGACCAGCCCCTCAACCAGTTCCTCTTCCAGTAACCAGGCACTCGCGGCTACCGGCCACCGGCTACTCTTCGATAACCGCCTGCGACAACTTACCGGCCGATTCAGCCACCTCGGCGGTACCGTCGAGGTAAACGTCGGCACGCTCAGGTGGCTCATAGTCTTGGCCGACCCCAGTCATATTGGGAAGATTCCCTGCTGCGGCTTTCTTATAGAGGCCCTTCGGATCGCGTTCTTGGGCAACCGCAAGAGGGGTGTCGACGAAGACTTCCATGAACTCGCCCTCTTCAAAGATTGAGCGCGCTGCTCGACGATCAGAACGATACGGAGAAACGAGAGCTACGATGACCACCAGTCCAGCGTCTGCCATTAACTTAGCTACCTCGGCTACGCGCCGAACGTTCTCCGCGCGATCCTCAGGAGTGAAGCCTAAGTCGCGGTTTAGACCTGTTCGGACGTTGTCACCATCGAGAACATAGGTATGGACACCCTGCGAGTGCAACATCGCCACCGTCGCGTCAGCGACAGTCGACTTTCCAGCTCCCGACAGGCCGGTAAGCCACACAACCTTGGGCCTATGACCCTTCAGCCGAATACGTGAATCCCGATCGACTGCGTAATCATGCGGGGTCACGTTGAACGCTCGGCGCATAGCGTGCTGACTCAATCCTGCAGCTACTGTGTCACTTGTGACTCGGTCTACGAGCAAGAAACCACCCGTGTCACGGCATACTTCGTATTCGTCCAACGGGATCGGAGAATCAGTTGCGAGTTCGACTCGCCCGATATCGTTCATTTCTAAGACACGCGCGGCGTCATGCCGCCCAGATACGACGTCCAGCCGGTGACGAACTGCGGTGATAGTTGCCGGGACTACTCGCGGTCCAACGTAGAGCAGGTAAGAGCGACCATGCGCTAGCGGCTCTTCTCCAATCCACACCAAGTCTGCGGAGAATCGATCAGCCGGTTGCGCCTGATCGGAGTCATCCAGGCAGAGCAGGTCACCGCGGGTCACGTCGACTTCACGATCCAGCAAGAGGGTGATTGCTTGGCCGGATGTGGCGGCCGGGCGATCTCCATCGGGAGTAACGATGCGGTCTACTTTGGCTTTTACTCCCGAATCCGCGACAACTACCGGGTCACCCACACGTACGGATCCGGAGACCACAGTGCCGGAGTAGCCACGGAAGTTACCACTGGATCGAGAGATCATCTGGACGGGAAGACGGAAAGGACCATCTCCGGTCGCCTCAGTAGGCTGCCAGTTCACCAGCGCGTCCAGTACCGATCCCCCGTCATACCAGGGCATAACCTCGCTGCCACCGATGACATTGGCACCGCTCATCGCGCTCACCGGAATGGCTTGCACTTCTTCGATGCCGAGCCTGGCTGCCGCCGCACGTACACCGCCCGCCAATTCCTCAAAAGTCGCCTGCTCGTAACCAATCAGGTCCATCTTGTTCACCGCGACAACAATGCTGGTGACTCCCATGAGCGCACAGACAGTCAAATGTCGATACGTCTGGGGACGTAGGCCGCGGTGTGCGTCTACCAACAGCACCGCAACATCGGCAGTAGAGGCGGCGACCGCCATGTTTCGGGTGTACTGCTCGTGACCGGGTGCATCAGCAATGATGACGCGTCGCCCGCTCGGCAAATCCATATGCCGATACGCCACATCGATCGTGATGCCTTGTTCGCGTTCGGCTTCCAGTCCATCGGTGAGTAGCGAGTAATCGACCTCTCCGACCGGAATCGTAGATCCACCTCGACGAGTCTGTCGGGCGTACTCCAACTGATCGATCGGAACGGAATCCGTCTCGGCCAGCATTCTGCCGATAAGAGTGGACTTACCATCATCGACTGAACCGCAAGCCACCATCCGCAACACTGCAGCGCGCGCATCGCTAGCGCGTTCCAGTACCTGTAACTCTTCCGCAACTGCAGTCATTAGAAGTAGCCCTCCGCTTTCTTGGACTCCATGGACGAACCACCCTCGCCGTCGATCAAACGCCCTGCTCGTTCACTGATCTTTGACTGACCCATCTCGGTGATGAGGGTGTCGATATCTGCCGCCTCGGATTCGACTGCTCCCGATAGCGGGTAGCAACCCAACGTTCGGAAGCGCACACTGCGCATCTGCGGCTCTTCACCTTCCTGTAGCGGCAACCGATCGTCATCGACCATGATCCAAACCCCATCACGGTTTACCACCGGACGCGGTCGGGAGTAGTACAGATCGACAATGTCGATATTCTCTCGGCGGATGTAGTTCCATACATCCATCTCAGTCCAGTTAGAGATGGGGAAGGCTCGCATCGTCTGACCCTCTGACAGTCTCGTGTTTGCGGTTCGCCAAAACTCAGGCCGCTGCTTCCGGGCATCCCAGCGATGTCCAGGTTCACGCAAGCTAAAGATGCGCTCTTTCGCCCGGCTGCGTTCCTCGTCTCGCCGGGCTCCACCGATTGCTGCATCGAAACCGTACTTGTCCAAGCCCTCGCGAAGCGCCACCGTCTTCATGAGCCGGGTGTACTCATGTGTTCCATGTGTGAAGGGTGTTACCCCATCAGCGATCGCATCATGATTTGTTGCGATGCGTAGATCCAGCCCCAACTCTTTAGCCCGTCGGTCCCGGAACTCAATCATCTCTTTGAACTTCCAAGTGGTGTCGATATGCATCACCGGCATCGGAATCGGGGCAGGCGCGAACGCTTTCACCGCCAACTGCAGCAGGACCGATGAGTCCTTCCCGATGGAATACAGCAGCACCGGGTTTTGAAAAGCCGCTGCAGTCTCTCGGAAAATATGAATAGCTTCGGCCTCCAACGCGTCGAGGACAGAATCCTCTCGCACGGAAAGTTGTGGCTCAGCCACCGGAACCTCCTGTTGTCTCTCCCTAGATGCTAAGTGGTGCCGGTACTCGCCCGGGACAAGGCACCTNCCGACGCGCCAAACTGACCCGGAAAAACGTTCACCACGGGAGAATTACCCACCCNTAGCGCAGCGAAACCTGTTCCTCTTGCCGTGGTTCGGATTCNGCTACTTCAGNAACCTACTCATTCGNCGGTCTGAGAGCACTTGNCCGTTNGTCTGACAGNTTGCNCAGTANTGGAACGACGAATCGCTACTCGAAACTTCCCGAATCACNTCACCGCATACTGGGCAGGGGGCACCGGTATGCCCGTGGATCACTAGTCCGGCCCGCTTGCCATCTTTTAACTTGGCAAGATCCAACTGTGCGAGTCGATCCAATGCTTCGTTAAGAACATCTCTTATCGCGCTGTATAGCGCGAGGACTTCTGCCTCATCCAACGAATTAGCTCGGGTCGTTGGACTCAATCGAGCTCGATGCAAGATTTCGTCTGAGTAGGCATTGCCGATTCCAGCTACGACGCTTTGGTCACGTAGAAAACTTTTGAGCCAGCGGCCTTGCTGCCGGCTCAGCCGTTCGGCAAGGATGGCCGCATCGAAATCCGCCTGAAGCGGATCTGGCCCAAGCTCGGCAACTGCCGGGATCGAAGCCAAATCGGTTACCAGATGAACTGCCAAACTCTTCCTCGTGCCCGCCTCGGTGAAGTCCATAGCTCCCCGAATCAACCCATCGCTATCGGTGAAGACGAAACGAGCTGCCAGTTGCTTCGCACCAATTCGCGCGGGTGTAGCGGGAGGGTCATCTCGCCAACGCAACCAACCAGCGCGAGAGAAATGTACGGCCAAGATCAGCGGCCGTTCTCCCTCAGTTCGAAACAACAACCACTTGCCCAACCTCCCAACATCTATGATTTGACGACCAGTCAAAGTGGAGATCGGCGGGTCTGCCGTCTTAACAGCGGCCAAAGCAGATACTTGGACTTCCGCCACAGTGCAGCCCACTACCTTGGAGCGCACGAAAGCAGTCAGAGTCTCTAACTCAGGTAGTTCTGGCACTCGCTACTGCTCCTGCGTATCGAATATCGTTCATACGGAACGCCCTAGCGTACGGATCATGGCTCTCGGTTTGCCGCACTAGTCGTTGTCGAGCGCCCCAAGCTCTGAAATCTGACCTTCGCCACCTAAATCAGAGTTACCCGATGCCGAGGCTGAGGGATCTGTCGAACCTTCCTGAACTAAGCGGCGCACCCAATCAAACAGGTGATCGTTGTCGAATGGTTTCGGCAAAAAGACACTCACCCCGGACGTCCACCCTTGCCAAGTCGTATCGTCATCCGATTTGGCTGTCAGCAGGATCACCGGAAGGTCGTTTGCGCTGTACTTCTTCCTTAACTGCTTGAGCACATCGATACCGCTTAAGCCCGGCATCATGATGTCAAGAATGACTAAGTCAGGGACTCGCTCCGAGACAGCGGCGAGCGCTGTCGGACCATCCTCTGCTTCAACTACCTCATAACCTTTTTCTTCTAAGAGGTCGCGAAGCATTTCCCTTACAAAGGAATCATCGTCCACTACCAGGAGCCTTTTCATGCTGACCCTCCTCTAACCGTCGTGGCAGTCTTAGTACGAAAGTACTGCCCTCTCCCAACGTCGACTGTACCGATATGTCTCCACCCATGGCACGGGCCAGTACTCGTGAAATATAGAGACCGAGTCCACTACCTCCTGTGGTCATCGTCATCGGATCTTCCACCCGATAAAACTGCTCGAACACTCGATCCAGTTCGCCAGCCGGTATCCCCCTACCCTCATCGGAAACTGCAATGATTCCCCACTCCTCATCACCGGCTGTGTTCATATCGATCTTTATAGGTGTTGACGGTTCGGAATACTTCTCTGCATTCCCGATCAAGTTAGAGAGACACTGCACTGTGCGATCGTGATCGCATCGCACCCCTGCATCTGTACCTTTCACAACCAGTCGCTCTGCCAATCCCGGGAAGGCTGCCGCGGTGTCGTGGACCAGCTGAGCGAGAGATGTATCAGCCACATTGACTTCGAGCGTCGCGCTAGTCCGCTCCGATACCTCCTGAACCTCCGTAAAATCATTGACCAAACGGGTCAAATGATCCGACCTTTCCAAAATGGTTTGTAGCATTCTGTCTCGTTTGTCCGGGGGTAAGGTCTCCCACCCAGTCAGGAGCCTTTGGCTATAGCTCTTAATCGGGGTGATTGGGGTCTTCAACTCGTGGGAGACCGTGGCGATAAAGTCGGCCTTCATCCGCTCGACTCGTCGCTCCTTGGTAATGTCTCGGACAGTCATGAGATAGGCAAGATCCGCATCTTGGTCAATTCGTTGGACTGAAATTTGTACGACGACAACGTCGAGCTCTCGAGATTCACCGTCTGCTCTTCTCACAGTCAACGCGTAGCTGTTGATCTCCTCGGTTTGGTCTGGTTCGGTTCCAGCCCAATCCTGCGTCAGACCCGTCAACTGATTGTGCAGCTCTGCTGTTCGCTCGTCTAGCAGATTTACTTCCGCTTCCGCGAACCCCACAATTCGCTCCATCGCGGAGTTCCAGAGTTGAATCCGATGTTCACTATCCATCAGAACGATGCCATCACTGATGTTGTCCACAACCGCGGCTAACTTTCCGGCCTCTTCCGACTTTTCATCAAAGAAATTTCTTGCTTGGATAGCGCCTCCCAGTGAGGCCGCTAATGACGCCAAGATCGGCATATCAGCCTTCGGGATTTCCCAATTCCCCTTGCTCCACGGCAAAACTTTATCCACCCCCTTGTTCTGCCAGGATTTCCCAATGACGAGAGCCGCATTCGGGTCGCTGTCTAGCGGTATTTGAACCACGTAGCCTCGATCCCATCTCTTGGGTAGCAGTTCACTCCGCAGTTCCGTTACATCGGCCCTCGCCTCGGCTCGCCACTTAGATAGCAGCATCTCTTCCTCAGCAGCGAGGTTCTCGTCTTTGCCACCGAACGACCCGTAGACAGCACCGTGAACGAGCACTACCGCTCCACCAGATTCTTCTTCACCTCGTTGACTTTTGGCTAGAAATGCCCGGCGCAAGTTTTCCGCTGCCTCGGGAACCAACTTGTTGAGGGGTGTTACTCGCTGGGTGCGGGGATCCACCAGAGTCAAAGTCCGATTCAGTTCAAGCAGCGACTTATTTCGTTCTATCTCCTTGAGGCGTAACTGATTGGACTTGTAGACGTACCATAGGGCTGCAATCGGGATAGCTGCCAACGGCATTAACACTGGCGCGGTCACTTCCAGAATGACGAGAACGATCGCACTGGCCGCACTGCCAGCTCCCATCCAAAAAGACAGTTTCCATTCGTCACGAACGAACTCCCTGATGGACTTTGATCGGTTTTCCTCATCCTGCTCAACACTCAAGATCCAGGCCAACATGAAAAGATTTATGACAGTGAAGGCCGTGACCCCTGCGAAGACGAGCAACAACCAGCCAAGACTAAATCTCTCAAACTCAGCAGCTTGGCTCCCGTAGATGACGACCAGGGCGCTAGTTGCCAGCGCGAATGAGCCAACATTGAATAGCGTCTTCTTGATCGGTCGACCAAGTAGAAAGTCAGCGATGATGAAACCCACTAGTGGAAGAACCAATGCCACCAGCGGGGCGAAAAGAAGGGTTGCCGCAACGACCAGAACCTCAAAAAACGTGAGATCCTCGGTCACCTCACCATGCCGAATAGGCACATAGACGATCTCCGCTGCCATGGCCATCAGAACCAGCAACAGATACGGCCATAGATTCTCGTCGGTAATCGCGTATTCCGGGATTTCCCAGTCTTGCGAAGCGACCGCGACCGCGACAATCGCAAGCCCACCGAGCAGCACCGTAATGGCGATAACCACTGACTCGCGCAAAAGTCTGGGTTTCGGGTCTGGCCCCTTACCTCCCAGACCCAAGCTTTGGGTCTCGGTCATGTGATCTCCGGCCAGTAGTGGATGCCGTTTCCCAGACTAGCCGTGAAATCACGACCAGCGGCGTCCTGACCAATCTTCGGTGGCCCAGATTCGTGCCTCCGCGGTGAACTCAGACCAACGACGGCCGGTCCACTCTCCGGTGCTCCAGCGGCGGCCACTCCAACGGCGACCATCCCACTCAGCCTCCGACCAGCGGCGGCCACTCCAACG
>PAAU01000065.1 GCA_002699445.1 Micrococcales bacterium
AAGGATTAGGGCGACCGCACGACGAACGGGTTGTGACATGTTGGTGGAAAAACCGGCACTCATACTGACACCTTTTCCATTGATCTGGTTGCCGCCGGCAATGGACGCAGACCCGCCACAAGGTCCGGGCGAACAGCAACGACTGCCAGGATCACCAATGCGGTGACTATCCCTTCAACGATACCGATCACCGTGTGGACGCCAAGCATCGCTACAGCCACAGTGCTCGGATCAACCGGGGCAGCCCCTCCCAAGAAGAATTCGAGCGAAAAGCCAGCGGCGGCACCAAGTACAGACAGAAATCCCGCGCTCCAAGCACCAGCGGCTATTACGGATCTACCATCACCCAGCCAACGAGTCACCAACCGAAACAGCGGCCAGACCAACAACGCTGGAATTATGGCGAGGTTGATTACGTTAAGGCCTAAGGCGACTAGCCCGCCGTCGGCAAAAAATAATGCCTGGACCAGTAGGACCACCGTGATCGAAAGCGCTCCTGCGTACGGGCCCACCAGAATCACAGCGAGCGCTGCCCCCATGAGGTGGCCCGAAGTACCCGCACCCACTGGGAAGTTGATCATTTGCGCAGCAAAAACGAAGACGGCAACCAGCCCGGCGAGCGGTGCGGTGGCGTCATTAAGGGTGCGTCGCGCGCCGCGCAAACAAACTCCGACTCCAGCTGCAGCAACAACTCCAGCAGCCAGCGAAACGGGAGCATCAATAAACCCATCAGGGATGTGCACGTATAACCTCACTGCCCAGTTGTCACGACTTATTGCAAAGCTCTTGCAATAAGTTATCGCACCAACCGCACCTTCGGCACGGCCGTAGTCCGGATTTGTTCTTCCAGCCGATTTCGCAGGGCCCAGTCGGCGCGGCTATTCTCCGGTTAGGCACATCCTAAGTGCCGCCCTGGTAGTTAAAATGCTCGCAATCTCGATGTAAACGGAGTAGCCCCCATGACACGGCTTGTTCCCGGTGATACCGCTCCCACCTTTTCGCTCCCGTCTGATGAGGGCAAACAGCTGTCGTTGTCAGATTTCTCTGGCAGTCGACTTTTGCTATACGTCTATCCTGCTGCGATGACTCCGGGTTGCACTGCAGAAGCGTGTGATTTTCGGGACTCGCTGAACACATTGCAGACTGCCGGTTTCGAGGTAGTTGGGTTGTCACCCGATCACCCCAAAAAGTTGGCTGAGTTTCGAAAGCTCGAAGGTTTAAACTTTCCACTGCTATCCGATCCCAGTAAAGGGGTTCTCACTGCGTACGGGGCTTTCGGTGAGAAAAAACTCTACGGCAAGGTAGTCGTCGGAGTCATTCGATCGACTTTTGTCATCGGGCCGACCGGCCTTATCGACAATGCTTGGTACAACGTTCGGGCGAAGGGACATGTTGCCAAGTTGCAGCGGGATCTCGATATTTAGTCACGACCGCCGCTAGCATTCGCCGAGAAAGTGCCCTCGGCCCCAGCACATGCAACCAGGACTTACGAACACGCTTGGCCGGGTAACCCATTCTCGAATGCGTATCCGAAAGTCGTGAGCTCGCTTGAGGCTAGTCGTCTAGGTGATGCTCACGAGTCTCTTTTTCTTGCATACCCTGACGGCGGTGAGAGTCCCGCTCTTCTTCGTGCTGGACCATACCTTCTTCAGCAGCATCTACCGAAGCCTGTTCAGCCTCTTCTTCCGGGCCTAGCGTCTGACTCATTGACGATCTCCATTCGCATCTCAGCATCGAGCAATGCCTTCTTAGGTGTACCGCAGTTTGGTTCAAATTCCCACTTGAACGGCGGACGATACCTAATGATGGTCTTCGCTGCTCGCGGACGGATGCCGAAACTTGGCACCCGTCAACATCCGCCCTCAACAAGTGGTCCCGGAAGCAGAGCGAAGTCGAAACTATTTTTTCGGCTTACCTTTTTGTTTCCACTCATCAATTACTGCGTTCGGAAGCCTCTTACCGGTCCACTTACCCTTCGCTTCTGCCCAGGAACGCAAATGCTCCTTCTCTTTCGGAGTGAGCTGGCTAGCTTCGCTAACTCGCCTCCCCACAGTCTTTGCCGTCTTATTAACTCGTTCGGCCGCACTGGAAGCGCTCTTAACGGCACCCTGAACCACACTTGGCTTGGGTCGAGGATTATCGGCTTTCTTTGGCTGTTTTTCAGTTGCCTCTTGGTGGATTGGTTCAGTTCGACCGCCATAACCTGCTGCACCTTCATGCAATAGACGGCCTGCCAACGAAAGGAGGACCTGCGCCTCCTCATCAGTCAACGTAAGAGTTACCGGCATGACCTTCTCCTGACTACTCGTCTTGTAATAAGTAAATATGGTGTCAGATATATCCGCGAATAGTGTTCTCGTCAATAAAGTGACTATTAACTATGAGGTCACCTGTCTCCATATCGGTGAAATATCGGGCCCCTATTATTATGAGACGCTGTTTTTCAGGCCCAGATCTGAATACGTTTTAGGCCCAGTTTTGAATGTTGTCTCGTCTTAACAACGACTATTTCCCGATCTCAGAAACGTTCGACTCCCGCGCGCTGAAGAAAGTGATCAATGGCTTTGACATCTTTGGATGGCTAGGCTCAGACCATGGATCAGTGTGTGAACGAACCCTTGAGTACAACTGCGCAAGTCATGGTGTTCGCGGATTACGCGTGGGGAACGCTCGGCCTAGTCCTTGTTCTAATCCTGATCCGATTTGGAAAACTCGAGAAATGGGTCCTATGGGCCTACGGATTAGGGTGGTTGCTCGGGGTCACATTTGAGCTTCCACAACAACTACTTAACTTCACCTATGCCGCTAACTGCGAGATTGATACCCTCGAACCGAAATACATAATGTGGATCTTCCACGCAGCTGGTGACTCGGTCTTACTGCTCATGATCCTAGGTCTGACCTATTTGATCTGGCGTCGCCGAATGCTAGAGAAGTTCTTGTGGCCAGCGGCAATATTCATGGGCATCCTTGGGATGATTCAGGAACTTATCATCGAAACGACCCAGCAAATCTGGATCTATGAGTCTGATAATCCTTGGAATCCAGTGTGGGCGAACTGGAACGACCGAGACATGACCGTGCAGCAATGGCACTGGCTCATACTCCCCATCATTTATTACGCAATCATCCGCTTCTGGCTCTATCCGAGGTTTGGCCCCAAAGACGCAGAAGTGAGCGATACTCCGGAGCAACCAGTCTCGTAGTCAGCACCGCCGTACTCACTGACTGTGGACCTCAGTCTCATACTGGAGTCGTTTCCTTCCAGCAGCAATAGCGATGCTTCTACTCCTGCGCCGCGTGCTTCCGTTCTGCCGGCCCGACACCGCGCGAGCAGTCGCCACCGCTAACTATGCCGTCTGGTTTTTCTGCTACCGGTGGGAATTGTCGAATAACAAGAGCGAGATTTAGTGCGAGATGGGACCGTTTGCAACAGACCACGACGTCGCGAGAGAGGACTTGGCTCTGACCCTTTTTGCTCCTGAAAATTCGACTCTGAGCGATCGACATCGACTGCATATTCGGTCATCGATTTCCGAAACCTTTGTCGACTTCGTGGCCTGGATCTTTTTCGTGATTGGAAGCATCCTGTTCTTCTACGCTGATACCCGCTACGCCGACACCTGGTGCTTCCTCATCGGCTCCATCTTTTTCGGTCTGCGACCCACGATCCGGGCCTCATCGCAAAATAGATCTAGACCCACTTAGCGAGCCATAATTTCTCACCGATCTGATCTAAGTTCGCTAGCTCGGCTTCCGCGTCGTCGACGTGGTGCTCTTCGGATTTCAGGAGTGCCTCAAGCAAGTTTCGTGTGCCCGGGTCACTCGCCTCGTGACAAAGAGCCGACCCCGCTCGATAACGAAGCACTGCCCGCTTTTCCATCTCGTAATTCAACTGGAATTGTTCGATGAGACTCTCTCCGACCTCTACGGGAAACAGGCGCTGCATATTTGGCACGCCATCTAAGAAGAGGATCCGATCAATGATCGTTTCCGCATGCTTCATCTCATCAATCGACTCGTCGTAATATTCCTTCGCCAACTTCGAGTAGCTCCAGTCATCGGCCATCTTTGATGCGATGAAATATTGATTGACGGCTGTCAACTCAGCAGTTAACGATTCGTTCAACATCTCGATAATACGAGGGTCACCATTCATGCTTACGCCTTTCCCAAGACCGCCTTTTCAGTGCTTGGTGCACCGAGTTACGCTGGCGTTTACACCGAAGATCGGTCTCCACACAGGACCCGACTGCCGGCTAAACAAGCATCGCCGCCACAATCACCTTGGCTATGCTCACCCAACAACATACAGATACTTGGATGGCAGCCGCCACACAGGGCTCCCGCATCGGTTAAGTTGATGACGTCCTCGACCGTGGCTGCACCTTGACCTACGGCTGCTTTGACTTCGCGATCGTTGACGGCGAGACAGTGGCAAACCAGCATCGTTATCCGTCCGATCTTTCAGGCAATGTACTAACCCAACTAAGGTTAGGGTTACCTAAGTATTGGTTGTTGTCAATACACCCCGACGACTTCTCGAACTTTTTGGCCACAGCGCACCGCATCGGGATTGGTGGCAGGAAATCAGTCGCTCTTTACCTGAGCACTTCTCCGCTGTTGGTGTGAGTTTGGATCTCTAACAGTGATTTTCGTTCGCTCACTAATGGTTCTCAACCAATACGGTCCAAGTTTGGGTCCCGAGTCTTTGGATGACCAATGGTTGGAATCACTGGCAACGAGTTTCCTGTCGAACCGCCGTCCTCTCCCTCCACTACCCTGACGCGTATTTCAGGAAAGAATTTTGTGAGAGGGCGGGTCACATTACGGTCTATGGTCTGCCGGGTCGCAGGGCAGTTATGACACGCTCCCTCCATCGACACTGATACCTGTTGACCCTCGATGCCAGCCAAAGAAATACATCCTCCGTGCGAGGCGGCAAGATCCCCTAGGTCACCCTCCAGTAGCTGATCGACCGCAGACCTAATCTCCTCTTCCAACGGTCGTGCGCCCGCGAGTTTTAACTGACCTAACCCTGCTAGTTGAGCAATCTTGTCGTTAAGCGCTGGAGCCAAGTTCGGCCAGGCTGCAGACTCTTTCTTTGTCACTATCACCTGACCTGGTCTAATCCGAACCCGTTGCAGATCTGGCAACTCCGCCAGCGCGGCAACGCCAGCGGGAACATCATCAGCCTGCGTAGCTTTCCAGTCAATAAATCCGGTGACTTTATCTTCTTCCACAAACCATTTCAGGATGTTCGCATCTGCTGTACTTTCCATGTGCATGCTCACTTGATCCACGTCAACCTCCAGTCAATGCCGTAACCACTCGATTACCGATGAAAGCCGCCACCCAGGCGAAGCAAAAGTAGGTGACAAAAGCGCCGATTGGATACTTCCAACTGCCAGTCTCTCGGCGCATAATCGCCACGGTTGACATACATTGGAGCGCATAGACAAAAAAGAGCAACATGGCAGCGACGGTTGGTGCGTTGTACACCGGCGTGCCATCCGGTCGAGTTTGAGCCTCTAAGGCACTTTCCACTGACGTATCGGAGTCGGGGTTTTCTGCAGCGCTTATTTGCCCGAGAGTAGAAACGAAGACTTCACGGGCAGACAAGGAACCGATGAGTGCCACATTGATTTCCCAGGTGAAACCTAGTGGGTTGAAGACAGGCTCAACGAATCGACCGACACTGCCTGCTACCGAGTTCTCGAGCTGATACTGAACCTGCCCCGCTTCATCGAGATCAGCAGGGGGCGTAACTACCGGAATGTGAAGCAAAATCCACAGCAATACCGAAGTTCCCAAAATAATAGTCCCAGCTTTGCGAACGAAGTATTTGGAACTGTCCCAACATTGAGCCACGATTGTTTTGATACCGGGTATCCGATACGGCGGCATCTCCATATAAAACGGAAGGGTCTCTCCCTTTAAGAAAGTTCTCTTTACGAAGGCAGCGCCCAAAATGGCGCTAAAAGTTCCCAGAAGATAAAGCCCGAAGAGAACTAGGCCTTGCGAGCCAATTGGTCCCCAGACACTCACGGCTGGTACGAACGCTGCGATCAGGAGCGTGTACACCGGGAGCCGTGCCGAACACGTCATGAGCGGGGCTACCAGAATGGTCGCAATCCGGTCTTTTGAAGATGGGATTGTCCTCGTCGACATAATCCCAGGTACGGCACAGGCATAAGAAGAAAGCAACGAGACAAAAGCTCGGCCCTCTAACCCAAATCGTCCCATAACGCGATCCATAAGAAATGCCGCCCGAGACATGTAACCGATGTTTTCTAGAAAAGAAATCATCAGGAACAACAGGATGATCTGCGGCAAAAATTGTAAAACTGTCCCAACACCCGCAATCACACCTTCACTGAGAAGCGCTGCCAAAACTTCCCAAGGCACATACTCCTCAACCAGATCGCCCAGCCAGTCGAAGAACGCGGTGACCGCATCTTGCAGTGGTACGGCCCAACTAAAAATAACCTGGAAGAAAACAAACATGACCACCAAAAACGTGGCCACGCCAAAGACGGGATGCAGCAAGATTCGATCGACTAGCCGGCTTCCCTTATGACCCTCGGGACGAACATGAAGAACCGATTCAAGGACCGAGTCAATCCAACGGGCTCGTTCACCTGGATCTGCCGGAGGGAGCAAGATCGGTGTAGGCCAGTTTTCCGCGTTTGGAAGCAACTCCTTCACCTCTGGAATACCCAGTTTCTTCGTTCCCACCACCCCAACGACGGGTACGCCAAGCGAGGCTTGCAGACGATCTAGATCAAGGTATCCGCCACGTTTTTCCAACTCGTCGAGCATCGTTACGATCACCAGGGAAGGCTTTCCTAATGCCAAGACCTGGGCTACCAAAATCAGTGAACGCTCAATGGTTGTCGCATCTGCCACAACCATCAGTGCATCGGGCGCACCACCCTCATCAAGGCGACCCTCAAGGGAGTCCAGAACGACTTGCTCATCTGGGCTGACTGGACTGAGACTGTAGGTGCCCGGAAGATCTTCAATGATCACCTCAGTCCCCGAGATATCTACAGTTCCCTGAGTTTGGACAACGGTTACACCAGGATAATTTCCGACTTTAGCTCGATAGCCAGTTAGCCCGTTGAAGATCGTCGTCTTACCGGCGTTGGGGCTACCAATCAGAGCCACGCGAACATTGTGGCCACCAACGCATTCACTGGCATGAGAAGTATTGTGACAGGACATCAGCCTTTCTCATCTCTCACATCGATGCGCTCGGCCTGACTATGCCGCAGGCACATCTCATAACCGCGGAGTTCGAAAATGATCGGGTCACCCAATGGGGCTTTGCGCAAAACCGCGACCTTAGTACCGTCTAGAAAACCGAGATCAGACAACCGGCGCCCTACTGGATCCTCTCGGTCTCCATTGATTTTCAGTACTTTCCCGATATGCCCTACGGGTAGTGAATCTAGTTTCATGAAGGCATCCATCTTTCCTCGATAGCACAACTGAGGTTAGCCTAACCTAACTTGTTATGCAGGGTGCCTGCTCATGAGACATCGTGGACCTGTATTGGTGTCAGGCTTTAGGAAGCGGATGAATCTCCAACTACTTCACCCTCGCTGTCACAAACACCCTTCAGGAAAGTTTCAGCATTTTCCTTTTTGACCTCAGATTGATCTTGACCGACAGCAAAAGCCTGAAAGTCTATTCCTGCTTCCTCGATCACCTTCTTGCTGTTTGCGCTGCATAGTTTTTCTTGGAGGTCGAGAGAGCCCAGCGAGATCCAGCGGCCCGCTAGTGTTTCCTGGTCGAGGTTGGTTGATGCCTCAGTTTCTACAGTGCTCAGTTCATCAGAACTTTCTCAGATGAACACGCCCCTAGAGCCAAAAGAGGAACAAAGATTAGCCCCACCAAGTACCGCTTGTTGGAAGTCATGTGTGGACGCTAGCGGACAGACCCTGGAGCCTGACTACCTGCGTTGTGAACTTAGGCGACTTAAACCTCCGCGGACATATTGCCCCCCAAAAAATCCACACTCACTTTTGTTCTCTGTCTTGGTCTTTCATGTGGTTGTAAGTGCCATTCACGATTGCACCCAAGATTGCGGATACCGCTACTAGGCCTACTTCAGACCATCGCTCACTGTTGATGGCCACGACAACAAAACCAGAGCGCGGCGTTTCTTCGGTCTCGAATCAGGTAATTTTCCTCAATCGTTCAGAGCCTCAGGGCGATGTATCTCTTCCAAAGTTCTCAACCGATCGGCTCAGGATCCCTGACCCTCTTCATTCATCCGGACCCCTATCATGGCTGCCCTCAGAATGATCAGGAACATCAGGATTCCAGATATCAAGAAGGCAGCAATTGGATCTGGATCGGCACCCCCTATCCCAACATTGAGGAGCAAAATAGCGCCAAGAACTGCGAGTATTACTGGTATTGCGAGCAGTAAAGTTCTTGCCAAACGCATGACCACAGACTAGCGAAACTTTCCCTCTGGAATCTTTTCTTCGGAGATGAGCCTGCCTCGCGAATTTTCTCCGGTCGGCACACTCGTGAACCACAAGACGCCCACGTTCACGGTTATGCGACCAGTATCTCTCTGACTTCCAGCACTTCCTGTTGCCCGTTGTCTAGTCAGATCACTTCACTCTTGATGCCCAAACCGCGCATATAAGTGCTTGTCATATTTCCGCCAGTAATTCCTTAAGGTCAGAGGACATACACCCATAAGACCCCGTTCAGTCTCAACCCATGTGTCCATTACTATTAAGACTCTCCGTACGGACTCAGCGGGTGTGGCGGAATTGGCAGACGCGCAGGATTTAGGTTCCTGTGTCTTCGGACGTGAGAGTTCAAGTCTCTCCACCCGCACAACAACTCTTGGTGGAGTTTTGTGTCTTTCAGTCCGTTCCATTACAGAGTCG
The DNA here is from genome assembly GCA_002699445.1 of Micrococcales bacterium. Classification (GTDB taxonomy): domain Bacteria; phylum Actinomycetota; class Actinomycetes; order S36-B12. The sequence continues at coordinate 8,916 of PAAU01000065.1, forward strand.
TGACAGCTAGGGCTAGCAGCAGCCCCCACCCAGCAACATCGTTTTATGCGAGGCAAGATGTGTCGTTGGGAAGGACCGCTTCATGAATATTGAATCTCTGAAAAAAAATATCGAGGGGGACGTCAGCCAACCGGCCGAGTCGACCTACTCGGACTACCAACAGACTTATTTCCTCGCCACGGTAGCGGCAAAGACTCCCATCGCGGTCGTCTCACCAGCCACTACGGCCGACATTGCCGCAGCCATAGGATGGGCCAAGCAATCGGGAGTTACCGTTGTGGTTCGAGGCGGAGGGCACGGCGCATTCAGCTCCGCCGACGCCGAAATGGTCCTAGATCTATCCAAGCACTTTCGCTATGCATCTCTTGACGGCGAGCACATAGTGGCCGGCGGTGGCGCCACGATGGGTACGCTTTTGGCCGCCGGAGCGAGCACAAATCGAGTTGTACCGGTAGGAGCAGCCGCCGGTCCTGGAATGGGACTGGCCCTCCACGGAGGTATCGGCTGGTTGTGTCGACGATACGGCCTCACGATAGATCACTTAGAAGCGGTCGAGCTCATCTTGCCCGGCGGCAATGTCGTGACTTTGGATTCATCCGGCTCGTACGACGATCTGTGGTGGGCGGTGAGGGGAGCCGCCCCAAACTTCGGCGTGGTGTCCCAAGCTACTTTTCGAACCCACCAAGTTAGCCTCATGGGCTTCCACCGGTATGTCGTACCCGCCAAGTTTCTTGCCACGGTCCTGAGTCACGCTGAAAGCGTCGGAGATGAGATGGATGTGTCCATGGCCTGCTCCCGGGAACCAGGTGAAGACGCGTCGCTCCTGATCTATGTCAGCATTCGCGGCACTCAGGCCGAAGTCACCTCGAGTAAAACTACCGCCGATGAATTCGTTGCTGGCATTACCAACTCTGTTTCCGCCTCAGATCACTCTGTGGCGCACTATCGAGATTCACCCGAGTTTGATTTCCCCCAGGCACCGACGCCGGAACCTAGACCGGTACAGCTTTACGGAAGTAGTCCCTTTCTTGGTCCAGACGCAGATTTGGAGCATGTCGCTGAGGTGGTGTTGACATCAATGGCAGCCGCCCCCTTCCCCGTAAGGGTTAACTTCGAACAGATGGGCGGTCAGATCGGAAACGTTGCCCCCCGTGCGACTCCTTTTTGGAATCGAGAAGCCAACTGGAGCACAACAATAACCGGAGTCTGGCCTGACGTTGCTGGAAAGCAGCAGACCGCCGATTGGGTGAACGGCACCGTCCACGAACTCGAGGCTGATACCTGTGGCTCCTATATCGTCGAAGCTCACCCAGAGGAAGCAGACGTCGGCGAATACGTTGCTGCGTCTTTCGGCGAAAACTTACCCAGGCTCCGTGAAATCAAAAGACGTATTGATCCGGACAACGTATTCGGCAGCTACTACCCGCTGACCTAGATGACTTCTCCCGATTTTCACGCAACTGCGAGTGTCGGAAGTACATGGATGTGTCAGACCTGCGATGTGGAACTAGCGCGATAGCCACTATCGCAAGCCTTCCGCATCGAGCCAGTCCCCCACTCGCCTCATCCCTTCATCGAGATCGACTGCCGGTTCATAGCTCAGCAGCCGGCGAGCCTTAGCAATGGAGTATGTACCTCGTCTCAGCAGCATTCCCAGGCTCGCATCGCCCAACTCACTCTCCCCGCCAAAGGTCCGCGTCACCGTGCCCACGGAACGCGCTAGGGACCGAGCAACTGGCGTTGGAACGGTCCGCACCCGTCCATCAATTAACGCTGCCAACCGTTCAAAATATTCGAGACAAGTGACGCCTACTCCGTCCGTCAACGTGAAAATCTGGCCCCGAGCTGCCGGAAGCGAGAGGGTCTGCGTGATTCCATCAACAAGATTGCTCACATAGGTAGGAGAAAATATTCCCTTACCCCCATTGGGCAGAATCGCTAGCCGCTTGGCCATCAGTTCCAGCGGGATGAGTACCCAAGGACGAGATCCGGGGCCGTACACATCACCAGGGCGAATCACGGTGCAATCAATAACCCCGGCTGCATGGGCCGCTAGAACAACAGCTTCACCATTGACCTTCGTATCGGCATAGGAATGCCCGGTGATTCGAGATGGGTACTCCTCAGTTACCCCGTTGGGAAATTCTTCCCCGAAGGCGGCAACCGACGATAAATGGATAAAGTGCCGAGCTCCGGCCGCCGCGGCAGCCCGCATGACCCGATCTGTTCCCAATACATTGACCGTCCACGATTCGGATAGCGTCGCCACATTCGAGACCGCAGCTGCGGTATGGATAACCGCATCCACTCCCTCAAGGAGATGCACCCAGCTGGCCGGCTCCAAGGTGGAACCAGCGAAAATATCGCGCTGCTCATCGGCCACGAGATCTAACCCCCGGACCACCACCCCCTGCCGATTCAGTTCATCGTGCAGGTGGCGTCCGATGAATCCGCCTGCCCCCGTGATGAGTACGGTCTGAGGAGTCGTCATGCCGACACCCTAGTCGGACCGTGTCTAACCAGTCGGTTCAGTCAGCAAACCACGCACATTTACTTGGCCGGGCCGAATAACGAGGCCTATTGGGCTGGAAAGGGCTGTCCGTCAAGTAACCATGCCAACTGCAAGCGTTCCGGTTGACGATCGTAAATGAGGGCGGCAGCACTATCTGCCATTTGTCGACCGACTGATGCACCGTCGAGAGTCAATCGGCCAACAGTTGCCGCGGTATTGGCACTCTGTGGTTCTGGCCCCAGGCAGATCAGGGGAAGCGAATCCACCGCGAATCCCTGGGCACTTAGGCTGCGAACAAGCCAGTCCGGATTAACCAGGATGCTAAATATCCCGTCGATACTCGGCGACAATTCCGGCAGTTCGTCTGCTTGTACCTCCACTATTACCGCTTCACATTCCTGAGTCGCACACCATTGCGTGAATGCGACTGCGGCTGGATGGCCCGCAGCCATATCTGGCGGGAGGACCAGCGCTGGACGTTGTGCGCCCAGTTTGGCTAACTGATCAAAGGACTGAGAGCACAGACGCTCAAACTGGACCCGCAGTGAGTTCGCGTCTGCGGTATCACCGGTGAGATCAATATCCATTACTTGGTAATTCGACCGAACTTCCGTCGGCAACGTGTCACCTAACTGGAGGTGAGCGAAAACAATCAGGTCGAATGGAAGCCCGTCGAGCCGGTTCAGATCCGCCAGAGTCATTGTGCAGGCGACGAGACGATGTTCGATTAGTCGTTCGGTGAATTCGGCTTGGAGTTTTGGCCAATAAAGTCTCGGGCCTGCAGTCGTGCTGTGTTCGTGAACCACCAGACCAACGATGTAAGAGTGACCGGTTGCCAGGGTGCGCGCCTGCGCACTCGAGCGGTAGCCCAAGGCCTTAGCCGAGTCCAAGACTCGCTGACGGGTCTCATCACTCATTCGACCTTTGCCACGGAGGGCGTCGGAGGCTGTTCCTAAGCTGACACCAGAATGCACCGCAACGTGCGCCAACTTCGCTCGTTTTCTTGTCTCGCTCATCAGCCCACTGTCTCGCACCTATCCAGCACGACCAAGAATCGAAATGCTACTCAAAGGAAGTGCCTCAACCNTGTCGGCACTNAACACGATTCTTGCCCAGCTGAGGAAAGANCAACAGCGGTTTCGTTCGCATTCAGGACATATTCNGCCGGACACGGAACCACNCGGTGCCGGGATTCTGTCTGAAACATCGGATACTTGAATCGAAAAGCGATCTGGGCGATCGTCGTATGCAGGGGCATCGCCACAATACGAGCTTGGGGAAACCACACTATGGCACAACGTACCGTGCAAATCGGCATCGCCGGGACTGCCTTCGTCGCGCTGCTCTTTGGCCTTTTGCTGGCCGCGGCGAATCCAGCACGAGCGCTGGTCTCTTGGCCAGAGCCGCAAAACCTGTCATCAACAAACGTGAGTGCGGTCTCGCCTGAGGTAGCGGTGAGTTCCGACGGACAGGTTATCGCCTACACCTGGGTTGAGTCGGCTAAGGCCGTCGCCCGCTACTCGACTGACGCTGGCGTCACTTGGACAACCAAGTTCTTGGCCGGGGACACAACTAGTTCTAGTTCCAGTCCCCGCGTCGCCGTCAGCAATATCAGCAATACCGGCGCCACGATCGCTTACGTCTGGACCGAAAGTAACGGCGCGATGACTACTGCAGTTAACACGTACACCGAAGATAGTGGGGCGACCTGGAAAAGTATTGATTTACAGAGCGCCGGCGAAGAAACTACCAACCCCCAGATAGCGCTAAGCCCCGATGGCAAGACGATTGCTCTCGCCTGGCTCCAGAACAGCAACAAGATTATGCGAGCGCTCGCTGTTAATGGGAGCGCCACCATCGCAAATCTGGCCCAAGTTTCCTCTCCGAACTCGGTCTCTGAACCTCGAACGGTAGTGGGTAATGCTGGTCAAACTATTGCGTTCGCTTGGGTACAAGACGCCCAGGTCAAGCAGACCTATTCGATCACTGGCGGTAGCGAGTGGAAGACCCAACCTGTCACGACCTCGGGAAGCGCATCCGGGCTACGTGCTGCCGCGAGTAGTTCTGGAACAACGATTGCCTACGCCTGGCTAGGTACAGCTGCCGGCGGCAAACCAGTAGCCCTGTCTCGATACAGTTTTGACAACGGTGCGACTTGGCAAGATCGGGCATCAACCTCGAACGATCAAACGGCGGCTCAACCACACATTGCCGTCAGCGGCAATAGCAAAGGCCTTACCCTCACGTGGTTACAAACAAGTCCGGGCAGCGTCCCGATCGCCCGCTCCTCGTACACGGTCGACAGCGGCACGAGCTTTAAGAGCCACACTCTCTCCGGCCGCGGTGAAAGCGCGCAGAGTCCCCAATCTGCTATCAGCGGAGATTCACAAACGATCGCCTACACCTGGGTGCGCGCAGACGGCACCGAATTAGGGGTCGTAAGGGCCCGAGTCACCAGCGATGGAGGCAATGAATGGTCGAAACAGGACCTGTCCCAGACTGGGCAAACTGCTACTAACCCTCGATCTGCTTTATCTTCAGATGGCACCACCCTCATCCAGACTTGGAGTCGGTCCAATGGCACTGTTGACGTAGTCCAGTCAGTCACCGGTTCCTTCTTTGTGCTTCCGGGGACACCAACCGGAGCTTCGGCCAAAGCCGGCAGTGCCTCAGTCACTGTTACCTGGAATAAACCCGCAAGCGACGGCGGCTCACCAATTACTGGGTACCGCGTTAATGCCAAAATTCTAGGAAAGGGATGGAAGAAGGTCGGTGTTACGGATACCGCCGAGACGAGCTTTACCGTTACCGGGTTAAAGAACAACAAGACCTACAAGTTTCGGGTGGCAGCAAAGAATATTGGCGGTCGGGGAAAGAACTCCGAAGCATCTTCTCCCGTTACCCCAACAGCTACTAAGCCGAAAAAGGTCACCAATCTTTCCGTCAAATGGAAAAAGAAGAAACGCAAAGCGGTAGTCAAATTCAAACCACCGGCCTCTGGGAAGGTGACGAAGTATCGAGTTCGAGTGAGCAAGCCGAACAACTTCAAACAATGGGACAAATGGAAAAGCAAGAAATCCACTAAGCGCGTGTACTACGACTTGACGAGGAACAAGCGCTACAAGGTCCAAGTACAGGCCAAAAATGGAAAAACGATTGGCAACAAGAAGGGCGTGAAGTTCAAGACTAAGCAGTCGAAGAAGTTCATCAATCGCTAAAACTGACTTGCTTCGAGTAGTCGGCCTGCAGAACTAGTCCCGCAGATATTAAGGCTGAGAGGACTACGAAGGTATCGCGAGGCGAGTTGCCACGCTATGGGGCCCACGGCTACGTCTTAGGGGCCTGGTCGCGATTCCATAGTCATCGATTCTCTTCCAGTTGTCGATGGATTGTGACGTTGATCGCGCCAGACCGTAGCCGCGATCAACGTCACAATCCATACGCCCCTCATGGCCTTCCCAGGTATCAGTGGGCACACTGATGTGGTGGAAATCCGGGTCGCTGTGTCTGATGATGCCGAAACTGTCGGCCGCTTAACGCTAGATGTCTATCGCGGTAATGGTTCGGTGGGGCCCAACACGGATCACGGTTACTTAGAGTCTTTGTCGGACGGAGCCAGCCGGATTAAGCATGCAACGGTCTTCGTTGCTGAGGTTGATGGTGAACTTGTGGGAACGATAACTGCAGCACGGCGAGGGTCGCCCCTCTCCCACGTGGCCACCGCCGATGAACTCGAGGTGCGCATGTTGGCGGTCGAGGCTTCATCGCGCCGCCATGGTGTTGCCAACGGACTTGTCGCGGCCTGTGAGCAACTGGCTCGCGACGACGAAAAAATGGCCATTATTTTATGCACCGAATCGTGGAATTCTGCGGCGCAATCGTTCTACATCCAACGGGGATACCAACCCGTCCCAGATCGAGATTGGACGGTTAACGGTACGACCTTGCTAGCTTACGAAATGCGTCTGTGACTCACATCCGAAAAATCATTGAGGTTAGCTATCCTTCGAAATCAGAAGATGGATCTCAAGTTTGTCTCAAGATTCGCAGTTAGCGATAGACACGATTTCGAAACTGCATAAATACTTTGCGTATTCGTCTTTACCAATCTCTAGGCAGGGCCGCTCGGTGTATAAAAACTCTCCAGATCGTACCCACACAATCACACTGCACTTGCTCGCCCTGGCGATCGGCGCACTACTGATGGGTGCGCTCATGACGGTCCCGACCACAGCTCGTGCGTCGGTCTCTTATGAACCCGTGACCAGTCTTCCTGGGCAGCTTGGGTCTCAGAGTACGGGTTCCCAGGTTGAGTTGAGTTTTGATGGACAGACTCGAGCGTATGCGTTCCGGAAGCTGGGTCAGGGAGGAAATCCGAATCGGACGCGCATTGTCTATTCCGGTGATCGCGGCGGTACTTGGCAGTCACATTATGTTACCGAGGCAACAGTCCCCAGTGATGGCGGTGTGCTGGGTATGAGTGATGACGGTCAAATTATGGCAGTGTCATACAAGCGGTACCCCGGAGTGTATGCGAAGTTCACTTTCGACGGTGGTGCTAACTGGTCGATGGAGAAGACGTTGTCAGACGGTACATCTGGACGCGCGTGGGCGCCGAAGGTCGCGGTCAGCGGTAACGGGCAAACGCTGGTGCACAGTTGGTTCCAAAAGGTCAGCGGCAAGGACACCGCTCACTTCACCTTCAGTTCCGATGCCGGTCAAACCTGGAGCAACCCGATCCAGCCGTCCACTCCTGGCGCAACGGAGCATGATGTCAATGTCGCGACCAGCGCCGACGGGCAAACCATTGCGTTGGGATGGAAGTCCGATAACACGACAACTCAGGGGTACTACACCTTCGATGGTGGTCTGAACTGGATAGCGAAGAACATCTCGGCTGAAGGAACCGGCACGACTGGAAGTAGTATG